>CANQOJ010000183.1 GCA_947625455.1 uncultured Clostridia bacterium
ACAAGCCGCCCCGCCGAAAATTACAGAATACAGCGTAAAAAACCGGTAGTCCGGCATTATCTTTATAATGTTATCTTCGCGGATATACCAATTCCCGTCAATTTCAGTGTTTTTCTCAGTATTTATTGTATTGCCATTCAGGACGTAAACATATACATCTCCCGAAAGCCTTGCCATAGGAGAAACAGTACAGCTCTCGGCAGGAACGATATAGCGGTCGGTGTACATAAAACCGCTTGAATGAAGATAATGAAAGCCGTTTTCGGTCTTGTCGTATTTCCAGCCCGAAAACAGACCCGAGCCGTAAATGTCATACTCGCTGCGGTCTTGTTCGGTACGGACGGCGCTGACTGAATTCAATATGAACAGCGCGATATACCCTATGCAGAAAACAGCGTTTACAATAACGGCAGTCTTTCTTATTGTCCTGCCGCCCTTTAAAAACGGAAACACACCAATTGCCGCGGCAGCGACAATAATTATCGCACCAATTCCTATCAGTTCCATCTAAATTCCTCCCAAAAACTTTATTTATTTAATTCCACATACAGCCCGTTCATTTGTCCGATAAGTTTCTCCGCATATTCTTCGGAAACAGTTTTCACAAACGGCGCTGTCGGAGTAAATGCCCTGCCGTTTTTCGTGCAGTTGTACACGGCATAAAATGCATTCTCGCGCGCATTTTCCTTGTTCCAATCATGAAAGCCTTCATCACAAATATGCGCGCCGAAATCGCAGTTGATGTAAACCGTTTTCGCATAATCCCGCCAAGGTCTGCCGAGATAAACGGTGTTTTCGGGGCAGTCGCTTGTAAGACGGCAGTTGTTTAAAACATAACCTGTTTCGCTGTCCTTATAGGTTGACGCGGCGGTCACATAGCCGTTGATTTCCTTGTTGCAGTTGTACGAGAAAATCTCGCACCCGTCAAAATATGCTTCCGCACTGCCGAAAATGAAATCAACTTCACCCGATATAAAACAATTTCTGTACAGCTGTTTTCCCTGAATACGCGGCGCAAATTCCGTAGGTCCGCGAAAACCGCCTTTTTCGTATTCCTGCTCCGGCAAAGGACCTGTAAACAGCGTATCCTGATGACCGATAAGCCTGCAATTATCAAAAAAGATATTGTTGCCCTCGGCGTAAACTGCGATAGCTTGCCCAACCTCACTGCCAAAACCCGCCGAGTTTTTTATCGTCATGTTCTTGCAGGTGAAATTGTCGGTGTTTATAAGCATTGTGTAGCTTCTGAAAGTTCCTCGCTTAACGCCGTCGGGCATTATCATACGCGCGTAATAATTAAAGTCAAGCACGGTATTCTCCGCGCTTTCGCCTACAAGCGTTAAGCCCGGCTTTGTTATTTCAACACGCTCTTTGTAAACGCCGTTTTTGATGAATATCTCATCTCCGCTGTTCGCCGCGTCAACCGCCTGTTGAATTGTCTTAAATTCTCCGTTTTGCGATACCGTAATCATACCTTTTGTTCCTCCTTTGCCTTGCCTGCAAAAATAAGCGCTCTTACTATATTACTGCCGAGGGTATTTCCGACAAATGCCATAAGCAAAAGCCAGATGTCCGCGATATTGTAAACCCCCGCCGCGCCGTAATAAAACATATCGGCTACAGTATGGTCAAATCCGCACAAAACGAAAATCGGCACTGCGAATATTATCCCTATAAATCTTCCGCGCTTCTTATAAAAGTCAACTCCGAGATATATAAGCATACCGCAGAATATCGCCGAAACAAACATCCACAACACGCCTTTTTCGACTTTCCCCGCGCACACCGCAATTGCCTTTTCCTTGCAGGCGGGGTTGAATGACGCAAGAAATCCGAGCGCAAACGCAATAACGCAGTTTATTCCCGCCGCAGCAAAAAACGGCGCAATGTTGGTTTTGTTTATGTAACCCGCCATTCCCGTAAACAGGCTCATTCCATACGCGCAGATAACGATAAGCCCGAATGCGAACATAACCGCGCCTATATATGTATTCCCGCTTACAAGGTTGCAGTAGGAAACTATCGAAATAAGCAGAGCCGCGCCTATGGCGTTAAAGATTATTCTTTTCATTAAATCACCTCTTAAATTTCTACACCGTATGAACGGAGAATTTCAGTGTTTTGGGCTTTACGGCGTTCAAGTTCTTCCTGAACCTCTTTATATAAAACGGGATTGTCCTGAACCCTTTCAAAATAAGCCTTTTCGCGCAATGCTATATCGCTTACGGCGTTCATCATTTTATTTCTGAAAATGTTCTTGTCGGTTTTAAAGAATATAAAGCCCTCTTTGTAAAAATTTCCCGGTATGTCATTTCCATAATGCTCGTCGCATAAATCCAAATTTATGCCGAGTTCCTTACTATACTCAATACAAGCGTCAATATTTACAACCTTGTCCAGCATACTGACCATTATTTTACAAGTAATATCACAGGCAGCCTGCATATCCTCTAACATTTTCTGTCCGTCTGCAGAAATCTTAAACTCGTAATAATTCTCTTTGTTATTATCGGAATTTTTCGGGCGCTGATGTGAATAGATCCAATCGTTATCTTTGAACCAGTTTTCATTATTAGGACTGCGCGATAAATCTAAACTTTGCCGATAAACCGTAGCGACGCCGCCGACTATATCTATTAAATTGTATTTAGGATCATAGCTTTGAAGTTTAGAAAACGAAATCACATGAATGATTTCCCCGCCCGGTACAACTCTCACAAAATACGGATATTTGCTTTTGATTAACCTAAATCCCAGCGGTTCAAGCGCCGCGCCGAAAACTTTCTTGAACGCCGTGTTTAAAGACATAGCCTTCTCGGCAACTTTCTTGAAATAAATTACGGTAACGTTGCTATCGTCCGACTTTTCCAAAATCTCGTCAAAATCCGCGTCTATGTAATAGGGATCAATTCCAAAAATCTCCGCTATAACCGATAATGTTTGTTCTGCGAAAACGTCGTCCTGCCCGACTGCTTCGAGGAATTTTTCACTATCCCCGTTTTTTATCAGCGGTTTCCAGTCGTCAGCTTCAAACGTTGTTTTTTCCACCCCGTAACCCTCGCCGTCGCCAACAACAATCTTGCTTGTCCTGCCGAATGAATTAAGGCGAAGTATCGCAAAATCGCTGTCCACTACTTCAACCGTAAACGCCGCCGTTTTCATTTCCTCTGAAATCAGCTTTCGGTCGTCATACGCTACTTTGGTATTATCCTTGTAGTCCTCGTTTGCAATCGTTACCCAACCGTTTCCAAAAGCAAGCGCGTATGAAACTGCCGCTTCGTCCTCATTACACTTAACAAACCCGCGCTTTTTCATCATCTCGCAGAATGATTTCAAAAAACTTTCGCGGTCTGAATTATTTTTGATATTCAAAGTTGTAGAAAATCTGCCCATAAAATCCTCCTTTTAACTGCTTATGTTCTTATTATAAAGCATTTTCGGCGCAGATGTGAAACTTTCTGTAAATTAGTGATTTTATACAATCAATGATAGTTAAATTTACGAATAATTTCCAAATAAAATGTAAAACTAAACTTTAAAAGATTTATAGAATCAGGAGGACATTTTATGGCTAAATTTAAATGCAAATTGTGCGGTGAGATATTTGAAGCGCCAAACCGCGCGGAAGCTGTCTGCCCGAAATGCAAAGCGACAGGCGAACATCTCGAAGAAATCGCACCCGGAAACAACAACAAATACGCGGGAACAAAGACCGAGCGCAACCTCGAAGCCGCCTTTGCGGGAGAATCGCAGGCGCGGAACAAATACACCTATTTTGCTTCAACAGCGCAGAAAGAGGGCTTTGAGCAGATTGCCGCGATATTCCGCGAAACTGCCGAAAACGAGAGGGAACATGCCGAGATATGGTTTAAAGAACTTGGCGGCATAGGAACAACAGCGCAAAATCTGAAATCCGGTGCAGAGGGCGAAAACTACGAGTGGACAGAGATGTACGAGGATTTTGCGAAAACCGCAGATGAAGAGGGTTTTCATGACCTTGCAATGAAATTCCGAATGGTAGGGCAGATTGAAAAGCACCATGAAGAGCGTTACCGCGCATTGTTAAAAAATGTTGAGATGCAGGAAGTATTCAGCAAAAGCGAGGTTAAGGTATGGCAGTGCCGTAACTGCGGGCATATAGTCGTAGGCACAAACGCCCCCGAACAATGCCCCGTATGCGGAAAACCGCAGAGCTATTTTCAGATTTGCCCCGAAAATTATTGAACAGCATTTGAAAACGGCTTTTAGAGATTAGATGTAAGAGATAAGAGTTGAAGTCAAACCAACTTTTAATTAGGAAAGAATGTTTGCACCGTAAGTCAACAATCGTGCTTCTCCCTCCAAACCACGTCCGGGCGCTCCGGGGTGCAGCCACGGCTTTGGCGAAGCGGAAAGGTTGTTTTGATAGGCAAAACGCGCTACCGCTTCGCCAAAGCCACGCGCGGCGCGCGGCAAATTCGCTTCGCGAATTTGAGTGGCTGCACCCCGGAGCGCGCCG
>CANQOJ010000184.1 GCA_947625455.1 uncultured Clostridia bacterium
GATGTAAATGCCTTGCTCCTCGATATAATCTTCTAATTCCTGCTTCATATCGCGGATTTTTTCTTCTTCCTGCTTTACCTGCTCGTTTTGTTTCTTTTCCGAGGTTTTTTCTTTGTCGTCCATATTGTTCACCTCCGAATGCTCCCTGTTGAAAATGAAATCAAGTTTTCTTCAGTTTCCTTATCTTAACCTTTACGGGTTCAAGATTTTCGCTGCTTTCATTCTTCGCGTTTGAATAAGCCTGCTCGTAGAAGTAAAGCTGAGAATTGAGCAAAGGCGCGCCGTTTGGCTCAACTCTGCGGTATTGACCGTCGGACATAAGCTCCCGCGCTTTTACATTGTCGTTCATGCAGGTGTTGAAAATATCGCAAACCCTGTCCGCAAGCTTCTTGTCAAGCACCGGCGCGGCAACTTCGACACGCCGCTCGGTATTTCTCGTCATAAAGTCCGCGCTTGAAATATACACCCTGCGGCGCTCGTCCTTGCCGAAAATGTAAATTCTGCTGTGTTCAAGAAACCGCCCTACAATTGAAATAACTCGGATATTCTCGGTTTCATCGGGAATGCCCGGAATAAGACAGCAAATCCCCCTCACCACAAGTTCGATTTTAACTCCCGCGCGCGAAGCTTCCGCAAGTTTTTCAATCAAATCCTTGTCTGTAAGTGAATTTATTTTTATCGCAATATACCCGTCCGCGCCGTATGTTATCTCGTTGTCGATAAGTTCAACAATCCTGCTTTTCAAGCCTTTTGGAGCGACAAGCAGCTTGTTTGTGCTTTCAACGGTGCTTTCCTCTGTAAGCGCGTTAAAGACAACAGACGCGTCCGCGCCTATTTCCTTGTCGGCTGTCATAAGCGTAAGGTCGGTGTAGAGTTTAGATGTGCGCTCGTTATAGTTTCCCGTGCCGACCTGGGTGATATAGCTAACGTCAGTGCCGTCACGAAGCGTTATCAACAGCAGTTTTGAATGAACTTTAAGCTCTTCAAGACCGTATATAACGTTAACTCCCGCGTCCTCAAGCTGTTTGGACCAGCCTATGTTGTTCTCCTCGTCAAACCTTGCCCTTAATTCCACAAGCGCCAGCACATCTTTCCCGTTTTCAGCGGCTTTGTTGAGCGCGTTTATAATCTTGCTGTCGCGGGCAACGCGGTAGAGGGTTATCTTGATTGAGGAAACATCGGGGTTTTCAGCCGCCTCGTCAAGCAGTCTTATAAACTGATTTATGTTTTCATAAGGATAATTCAGCAGTATATCCCTGTTTTGTATCTGACGTATAAGCGACACTCCGCGGAGTATTGACGCGGGCTGTTGAGGTGTAAGCGGTTCAAAGAACAAACTTTTCTCGTTTTCAAGCCGTTTTTCGAGCAATCCCATGAAATTCAGCGTCAGCGGTGATTTCTGCTTGAACACAAACGACTTTTTTACGTCAAGCACTTTTGTCAGCAGGTCTACTGTCTCGCTGTCGGCATTTCCTCTGAACTCAATGCGCACGGGCTGAAGTTTCTTGCGCTTCTTGACAAGTTTCGACATAATGTCGCGAAAGTCAACGTCATGGTCAAACAGCGCCTCGTCTATTGAAATATCGGCGTTTCTTGTAACTCTGAAGATACAGCGCGACTGAATTATAAAGTTAGAAAACGCCTGCTTTGCGCAGTGGCTTATTATCTCCTCAATAAGCAGGAACTTCCCGCTTTTCGGCAAAAACACCGCTTTCGGAAGATTTTCGGGTACTGGCAGAATGCCGAATTTACAGCGAGTTTCGGTTTTCTTGCGTATCTTACAACCTATATAAACCTCTCCGTTTTTAAAGAAAGGCACGGGGTGTTTTTTGTCAACCAAACCCGTAAACAGCAGGGGGTTTACTTCGCGCATAAAATACGCTCTGTAAAACGCGTCTTCCTGCGGGGTGAGGTCGTTTACCGAAAGATGTTCAATGCCGTATTCCGAAAGCCCGCTCATAATTTGTTCATAAGCCTTGTCTTTCTGCGAAATTAGCTTTTTGACGCTTTCGGCAATTGCACAAAGCTGTTCTTTGGCGGTCATATTTGTCTTGTTTTCGCGGTCCTTGGGATCGTAGTTCATTTTATCGAAAAGACTGCCCACTCTTATCATGAAAAACTCGTCAAGATTTGAACAGAATATGCTTACAAATCTCAAACGCTCAAAAAGCGGCGTGTTCTCGTCAAATGCCTCTTCAAGCACCCTTTCGTTGAATTTAAGCCACGAAAGTTCACGGTTGTCGTAAAAACTCATTTTTATTACCTCCGAAAATGCCGTTGCAGATACGGTTTAATCAACAGTCCAAATTACTTTCGGCTCTGCAATTTTAGGTAAGCGTTTATAAATCCGTCAATATCCCCGTCCATAACAGCGTTTATGTTTCCGCTTTCAAAGTTTGTGCGGTGGTCTTTCGCAAGAGTATACGGCATAAATACATATGAACGTATCTGACTGCCCCATTCGATTTTAAGCTGTTCGCCCTTTATATCGGAGATTTTGTCGAGGTGTTCCTGTTCTTTAATCTGTACAAGTTTGCTCATCAGCATTTTCATGGCAAAATCACGGTTTTGAACCTGCGAGCGCTGTGTCTGGCAGGCGGTGACAATTCCCGTAGGTTTGTGGATAAGGCGCACAGCGGAGCTTGTTTTGTTGATATGCTGACCGCCCGCGCCGCTTGAACGGAAAACTTCCATTTCAATATCCTCAGGACGTATCTCAACGGAAATGTCCTTTTCAAGTTCGGGCATAACCTCAACTGACGCAAAACTTGTGTGCCTGCGCCCCGCCGCGTCAAAGGGAGAAACTCTCACCAAGCGGTGAACTCCGTGTTCGCTTTTCAGAAAACCATATGCGTTAAATCCCTCAATGTGAATTGACGCGCTTTTAATTCCCGCTTCATCGCCGTCCAGAATGTCAAGTATCTCCGTTTTAAATCCGTGGGAATCCGCCCACTTTGTGTACATTCTCACAAGCATTGACACCCAGTCCTGCGCTTCCGTACCGCCTGCTCCCGCATGAAACGACAAAATAGCGTTTGAGCTGTCATATTCGCCCGTAAGCAGGGTAGAGAGCTTTTGTTCTTCAAGAGATGATTTTACCGTCTGCGCAAGCGCTTTTACCTCGTCTAAACTGCTTTCGTCGTTTTCTTCTTCCGCAAGTTCTATCATTGTCAGAACATCATCTCTGTTTGTACACAACTTGTTGTACTGTTCGATAGTCTGCTTGTATCTGCCGATTTGCTTTAAAATTTCGCTTGATTTTTCGGCGTCATCCCAGAAATTCGGCTCGGTGGTTTTCATTTCAAGTTCGTCAAGTTTTATCTTTACCGCGTCCAGATTAAGCGCCGAACGCAAATCGTCAAGTTCCGGCTTTAAATTCTCCATTTCAAGACGGGTTTCATCATATTGTATCATAAAAATATTTCCTTTCGTTACTGTGTTATTATTGTCAATAAATACAGCAATCCTGTCAGTAACGTCGGTGCATTGAAATGATTTGCATAAAAATCAGCCTTTCGGTTTATTTAAATCAAGCGTTTTGCCAAAGGGAAAAACTTTTTTGAAAAAAGTTTTTCCCTTTGGACTCCCTTTTCAAAAAACTTTATAACGCGAACGTTATATTGAATTGTACGAGGTTTTCACAGCTTAGAAGCAGGAGAAGTTGTTCTGAACCGCAGGACATCAAGCGCGCTTTTCTTGCTAAACCACGTTTCCGCTGCGAGGGGTTCGGGGTGCAGCCGCCTCAAATTCGCTCCGCGAATTTGAGGCGCGTAGCGCTGGCTTTGGCGAAGCGGGAAGCAGGTTTCGCCTATTCAAACAACATTTCCGCTTCGCCAAAGCCGCGGCTGCACCCCGAACCCGCGTGGTTTTGGAGACAACGTTGTTTGCTCGAAAAGACGGTTAGCCAACTTTTGGGAGAAAATGTTGTTTTAAACCGCAGAACATCAAGCGCACTCTAACGGAAAAATCACGTATAACCCCAACTCTAACCTCTAACCTCTAAATCAGAAATTCTCAAGCAATTGTTTATAAAACTCGCTGTAATCGCCGCGTTTGTCGGAAGTGAACTGCATTGCTTCACGCGGGTGGCGGTTAAGCTGACCTGTCATCATATACTGCAGGTCATAACCCCATGTAACTCCCGAATTTTTCAGCGGTATCATATACTTCTCAATAAATTCAAGCAGCGGGAAAATGCTGTATTTCGGGTTTTTCAGAAATCCCAGAAGCAGTTCCATAGCACAGTTTCCCGCGCCTCTGCCCATAGCAAGCGCCGTGCCGTCAAGATATGACACGCCCAGCGACATTGTTTCTATTGTGTTGGCGAAAGCAAGGTTCTGGTTGTTGTGACCGTGGAAGCCGACTTTCTTGCCGTTTGCTTCGGCAAATTCAAGGTACTTTGTTGCTAAATCGCCCGCATTTTCGGGAAACAGCGAACCATAGCTGTCAACGAGATAAATTACGTCAACCGAACTTTTCGCTATCATATCAAG
>CANQOJ010000185.1 GCA_947625455.1 uncultured Clostridia bacterium
TCCTGCTTTTCAAACTGGTGTATGCGATAAACGCCGCGCTCCTCAATTCCGTGCGCGCCCTTTTCTTTTCTGAAACAAGGCGAATAGCTTGTCATAGTATACGGCAGTTTGTCCTCGTCAAGAATTGTGTCGATAAACTTTCCTATCATTGAGTGTTCTGACGTACCGATAAGGTACAAGTCCTCGCCCTCTATCTTGTACATCATTGCGTCCATTTCCGCAAAACTCATTACGCCCGTAACAACGTTGCTTCTTATCATATACGGCGGGATACAATAGGTAAAACCTCTGTTTATCATAAAATCTCTCGCATATGAAAGCACTGCCGAATGAAGCCTTGCGATATCGCCCATAAGGTAATAAAACCCGTTTCCCGCAACTTTTCTCGCGGAATCAAGGTCAATGCCGTTCAGCTTTTCCATAATCTCTGTGTGATACGGTATTTCGAAATCGGGAACAACAGGTTCGCCGTATTTCGTTATTTCAACGTTTTCGCTGTCGTCCTTTCCGATAGGCACGGACGGATCGATAATGTTTGGAATTGTCATCATTATCTTCGTTATCTTTTCGGAAAGTTCAGCCTGCTTTTCCTCAAGCTTTTTCTGTTCTTCCGCAAACTCCGAAACCTTAGCCTTAGCCTTTTCAGCTTCGTCTTTCATGCCCTTTGCCATAAAACCGCCGATTTCTTTGGAAATACGGTTTCTGTCGGCTCTCAGCTGTTCCATCTGCTGAATGGTTTTGCGGTTTTCAGCGTCAAGAGCTATAACCTCGTCAACAAGCGGAAGTTTCGCGTCCTGAAACTTCTTTTTGATGTTCTCCCTGACCAAATCGGGATTTTCTCTGATAAGTTTAATGTCAATCATTTTCTGTGTCCTCCATAAAAAATCTTTCTATTATTTTTTTAAGAAATTCCTCGTCGGAAAATTCAATTTGCAGAATGTTCGTTTTCTTGCCCTCGTTTATTTTGACCTTTGTTTCAAGAATATTCGAAAGGCTTGCCTCAATTTCGGTGTAGTACGGCGCTTTTTGCTTTATCCTCTTTTTCTGCTTCTCAACTGCTTTTTGGTTCTCGAAATTTTTGACAAAGTTTTCGAGTTCTCTCACTGACATATTTTCCTTTGCCGCAATCTTCGCCGATTGGATTATATTGTTTTCATCTTTGAGAGATTTAAGCACCTTACAATGACCTGTTGAAATCTTGCCGTCCGAAAGCAATTTTTTGACTTCGTCGGGCAATGCCAGCAAACTCACGCTGTTGGCTATTGATGAGCGCGCCTTTCCAAGCGCTTTTGCAAGCTGTTCCTGCGTCATTGAGTACTCGTCAAGAAGTTCTTTGTATCCCAGCGCTTCTTCAATAGGGTTTAAGTTTTCGCGCTGCAGGTTTTCAATAAGCGCAATCTGCGCCGCCTGTTCATCACTCAAATCATCTCTTATCAGCGCGGGAACTTCCGATAACCCCGCCATTTTCGCCGCTCTCCAGCGTCTTTCGCCCGCGATTATCCTGTAATTTCCCGACGACGTTGACCTTACGAGAATGGGCTGTAAAACGCCGTGTTCTTTTATCGAGTCGGCAAGCTGTTTTAAGCTTTCATTGTCAAAGTTTTTTCTCGGCTGACCTTTATTCGGTTCAATCTCGCTTATTCTAAGCGTTATCGCGCCCTCTTCGCCGCCTATGTCATTGTCAAAAAGCAAATCGTCAAAACTGCTGTCGGTTTTTCTTCCCATCAGACTGTCTCCTTTTCACGTTCACGGCATTTTGCGAGGATTTCCTTTGATAATCTCATATAAGCGTCAGCGCCTTTTGATGCCTTGTCGAAGTAAATTATAGGTTCTCCGTGGCTTTGCGCCTCGGAAATTCGGACGTTGCGCGGAATTTCCGCTCTAAAAATCATGTCCTTTTTGAAACTCTTTTTTATCTCGTTCTTTATCTCAATGCTTGATACAAGCCGTTTGTCAAGCATTGTGAAAACTATGCCCATTATGGTTATGTTCGGATTGAATTTCAGTCTGACCTTTTTTATTGTCACCATAAGCTGTGCCAAACCCTCAAGCGAAAAATGCTCGCACGTCATAGGCACTATGATAGTATCGCACGCCGCCAGAACATTTACCGCCAAAATTCCGAGTGACGGCAGGCTGTCGATAAGTACAATGTCATAGCTGTCTCTGACCTGCAGGACAACCTTTCTTAGCTGAAGATTTCTATGTTCCATTTGCGTCAACAGCGGTTCAGCATTACACAATTTACTTGTCGCGGGCATAATCGAAACGTTTTTGAATTTTGTCTGAACTATAGCTTTGTCAGGTCTGACTTCTCCCGTTATTACCTCGTAAACAGTGCTTTTAAGCGATTTCTTCTCAACGCCGAAGCCCGTAGTTGAGTTGCCCTGCGGATCAAAGTCAATCAGCAATACTTTCTTGCCCAGCATGCCGAGTCCCGCGGCGATATTTACGGTTGTAGTGGTTTTGCCTACTCCGCCTTTTTGATTTACAATTCCTATGACTATTCCCAAATGCTTTCCCCTTTTCTTAAATATTCGTTTATAACATTATAATTATAACACACTTTTCGACAAAAATAAAGTGCTTTTTTCAAATTTAGGAATATTTCATATATATTTATTTTATCGTATGTCTTATTTGTGTATTTTTGAATTTATTATATAAAAACAAGCGATGTTATCTTAAAAACAACACCGCTTTTTAAATTGTTCCACGTGGAACAATTTATATAAATCCACAACACTTTAAAAGTGTTCCACGTGGAACATTATGTATTTATCGGGAACCTTATAGTATATTCATAAAAGTTTTCGGATTTGCTTTCGTGCAGTTCACAGGGAACTTTATCCTTTTTTATGCGATTTATAAGTTCGTTCAATGAATTTAGGTACAATTTAGCGGGAACAGAATAAATCACCTTTGCGCGTTTTCTGCGTTGCTTTTTAGGCGAATTGTTGAGAAGATTTTCTACATAATCCTCTGTTTGTTCAATATTCAGCCTCTTTGATATGACAAATTCAATTGCCTTAGACCGCGTCAAATCATCATCAATTCTAACAATCGCTCTCGCCTGCCTTTCGGAAAGACCGCCCGTCAGCAACAATCTGCGCTCGCTGTCAGAAAATCTCAGCAATCTAAGTTTGTTTGCAATAGTTGACTGCGCTTTTCCTAGTCGTGCTGCTGTTTGTTCCTGCGTCAGCCCGTAAACGTTAATCAACTTTTCAATTGCCATAGCTTCCTCGAAATAGCTTAAATCCTTGCGCTGAATATTTTCTATCAGTGCCAAGACCGCTGATTTTTCCTCGTCAACGTCCTTGACTATACAAGGCACTTCCCTCATTCCCGCAAGTTTCGCCGCACGAAACCGTCTTTCTCCGCTGATTATCTCGTACAATACCCCGCTTTTGCGCACAATAATCGGCTGTAATATTCCGTTTTCCCTCACGCTTTCAGAAAGCGACTTCAAAGCCTCCTCGTTAAACTCTTTTCTGGGTTGAGATTTGTTGGGTACAATTGCGCTGACATTCAGCATAAGCACCTGCCCCGCGACCTTTTCCTTTTGTTTAAACAATCCGTTCATAATTTATACCTCCTTTGTTGATTAAATTCTAACATAAAGGTCAAATTATTTCCACAGGAAAATATCGCGCGGTTTGACATTTTTCATTTAAAAAAACCGCTTTACAGCGGTTTTTTCTTAATATTAGCGGAGTTTCTGGGGTATTTGGTCGGTGTTTGGCGAACTTTTTTTATAATAACGAGCCGTCTGTCGTCACCGTTTGTGAGTTTGTAGTCCTTTGTTGCCAAAAATTCACCGCCAAGAGTTTTAACAGCGTTTAACGCCAAAGATGTATCTTCATTGACCGACTTCAGCGCAATAAACATTCCACCTGTTTTTACAAACGGTATGCAATATTCCGCAAGCACAGGCAATGCCGCAACAGCCCTTGCGCAAGAGAAATCAAACTCCTCCCGCCTTATCCTGCCTAATTCTTCGCCCCTTGCATGAATTATTTCAGCATTTATGCCCAGCATATCGCACGCTTTTTGCAAATAAACGCACCTCTTTTCAAGGCTGTCAACAAGCGTTGCTTTTAAATCATTCCGCACTATCATCAACGGCAAAGACGGAAATCCCGCGCCCGTGCCTACGTCAACAAAGCTTGAATTATTTGGAATGTCAACCATAGTAAACGGCAGTACGCTGTCTACAAAGTGCTTTATGACAATCTCCTCAAAATCCGTTATTGACGTCAGATTTACGTTTTTGTTGTACTCAACAAGAAAGTCGCTTAATGTTAAAAACTGCTCGGCTTGACTTTCACTAAGCGTTATATCAGCCTTTTTAAACTCGTCAAGAATAAACCTAATTCTGTCCATTCTCCCCGCCTTTCCCCGCAAGCCAGATAAGCAAAACCGAAACGTCAGCGGGATTTACTCCCGAAATTCTACCCGCTTGCCCGACGTTCAGAGGTTTATG
>CANQOJ010000186.1 GCA_947625455.1 uncultured Clostridia bacterium
TCGGCGTTAAAGTACCGCTTTTGAATATCCCCGTAAAGCCGGGCAGAAATTTGGCTGTAATACTTGAAGTCGCGGCTATGAACAACCGTCAGAAGAAGATGGGCTACAACGCCGCAAAGGACTTGTTAAGACAGCTCGGCATAGATTCCGACAGCGAGGAAATCATGAGCGACCTTAATCTTTAACCGATAAATTTGAAATTGAAAGGATTTTTTCAATATGTATAATATAGGCATTGATCTTGGCGGAACAAACATTAAAGTAGGACTTGTAAATGAAAAGTACGAGATAATTGAAAAAGCAACCGCAAAGACAAATCTTCCGCGTCCCGCAGAGGCTATCTGCGCGTCTATGGTTGAACTTATATGGCAGGTTCTTACAACCGCAAAGGTTACTATAAACGAAGTAAACTCCATAGGAATAGGCACGCCGGGAGTTGCAGACAGAAACAGCGGAATTGTTTTGTATTCGTGCAATCTTGATTTCCATAACACAAATCTGCGCACCTTTATTGAGAAAAAACTTGACAAGCCCGTTTTCGTTGAAAACGACGCCAACGCCGCGGCATTCGGCGAAGTTCTTGCAGGCGCGGGAAAGGGATTTAATGATGTCGTTGTCGTAACTCTCGGCACGGGAGTAGGCGGGGGCATTATAATCGGCGGGAAGATATACACGGGCTTCAATTTCTGCGGCGCTGAACTCGGACATACCGTTATACAGTACGGCGGCAGACAGTGCGGGTGCGGAAGAAAGGGCTGTTTTGAGGCATATTCCTCGGCAACTGCGCTTATAAATATGACAAGAGAATCAATGGAAGAAAACAAAGATTCCGAAATGTGGAAATTGTGCAACGGGGATATTGAGAATGTTGACGGAAAGACGGCTTTTGACGGCATGAGAGCGGGAGACGCTGCGGCAAAGGGCGTTGTGGATATGTATATTGAGTACTTAGGGTGCGGACTTACGAACATTGTAAATACTTTCCAGCCCGAAATGCTTCTTATAGGCGGCGGCATCTGCAAAGAGGGCGAAGCATTGACAAAGCCGCTTTCGGAGATAATAAAGCGCGACAGCTATTGCATTGACGCGGACAAAACCACAAAGCTTGACATATGCAAGCTTGGAAATGATGCGGGAATAATCGGCGCGGCGTATTTATACACAATAGCCGAATAAGTTCATTTTGCATAATGAAAAGGCAACACCGCGCAAATGTACGGCGTTGCCTTATACTTTAGGGGGAAATATGGATTACTCACAAATCGAAGCACTTTGCAGTGAAAGCAACACGATAATTGAACACAACGTATCGCTTAAACAGTACAGTTCAATGAAAGTGGGCGGGGAGTGCGATATTCTCGTAAAGCCGAGTTGTGAAACGGTTTTGGCGAAGTTGCTTACGGTTTGCAGGAGTTCAAAGATACCGTTCTTTGTTCTCGGAAAAGGAACAAACGTCCTGTTTTCGGACAACGGTTTTCATGGCGTTGTCATTCTTATCGGGAATGAAATGGGCGGTATAACCGTTGAGGGAAACGAGATAACGGCTCTCGCGGGCGCAACTGTCAATATGATATGCAAAACGGCGCTGGAAAACTCGCTTTCGGGCGCGGAAAATCTCTACGGAATACCCGGCACGGCAGGCGGCGCGCTGTATATGAACGCGGGTGCATTCGGCGGGGAGATGAAAGATATTGTTGTTTCATGCAGATATATTGACGAAAACGGCAGTATAAACGAAATGAACGCAGAGGATATGGAGTTAGGTTACAGGACGAGCGTTTTCTGCAAACGAAACTTTGTGATAACGTCGGTTACAATGCGGTTTGAAAACGGCGATAAAGAGAAAATCAGGGCGCGCATGGACGAGGTAATGCAACGGCGCAGGGAAAAACAGCCGCTTGAATACCCGTCATGCGGAAGCACATTCAAACGTCCGAAAAACGGCTTTGCCGCGGCGCTTATCGAGGAGTGCGGCTTAAAAGGCTACAGCATAGGCGGCGCGCAGGTAAGCGAAAAGCACAGCGGTTTCGTTATAAACAAAGGCGGCGCAACATCCGATGATATAACAAAAATTGTTGAGTATATAAAAGAAACCGTCCTTAAAACTAAGGGCGTTGAACTTGAATGTGAAATGATTATAGCAGATGAGGGAATGATTTTATGACATTTTTGATAGTTACGGGGCTTTCGGGTTCGGGAAAATCATCATGTATAAAGGTTCTGGAGGACATAGGGTATTTTTGCATTGACAATATGCCGCCCGAACTTATTCCGAATTTCGCGGAGCTGTGCGCACAGCAGTCTATGGGTGAAAGCGGCGCAAAGCTTGATAAAGTTGCCATTGTTACGGACATACGCGGAGGAACGCTGTTTTTAGGGCTTTCGGAGAATTTGTCGAAACTCAGGGGCATTGACGGCGCGGACGTTAAGATACTCTTTCTTGACTGCACAAAAGAGGTGCTGATGAAGCGCTACAGCGAAACCCGCAGAAAGCACCCTCTTGACGAGGAGTATAAAGGCGACCTTTCAAAGGCAATTGACGCGGAAAATAACCTCTTGTCCGACATTCGCGCAAATTCCGACTACATAATCGACAGCACTCTGCTTACTTCAAGAGAATTGCAGGAACAGGTCGCGGGGCTTTTTCTGGACAAGCCGTCCGACAGAATGATTATACATTGTATGAGTTTCGGGTTTATGTACGGAGTGCCTGGAGAGGCTGATTTGGTGTTTGACGTGAGATGTCTGCCAAACCCGTTTTATATCCCCGAATTAAAGCACCTTACCGGCATAGACAAGGCAGTCCGCGATTATGTGATGAGTTTTCCGCAGTCCGAAAAGCTTGAACAGAAGCTGTACGATTTGGTTGATTTTCTTGTACCGCTTTATGTGGGAGAGGGCAAAAGCAGGCTTGTGATTGCGTTTGGCTGTACGGGCGGAAAGCACAGGAGCGTTACATTTGCGGAGCGTGCCGCGGAGCATTTTAACGTGCAGGGCTATCGCGTGCGATTAAATCACCGCGATAAGGACAAGGGGAGATAACGTTGTCATTTTCATCGGAAATAAAGAACGAACTTTGCGCGGTAAGGGAGATTTCGGAAGCTGACGCGTCGGCAATGCTGTACGGAATGTTTTTCGCGGGCAAAACCGAGGGCAAAAAACGCATATTGCAGTCGGAAAACCTGAACCTTATAACCCTGGCGCAGTCGCTTTGCGAAACGGTTTTCCCGAATGTTCATCACGAAACGCGCAGGCTTGTCAGAAACGGCAGTTCGCTTTATACGTTTGAGATAAAACCGAGCGGCATACTTTATGAAAAGTTCGGGGATTTTTCGGGGATAAACAGCGAGATTGTTTCGGGAAACGATTGCAGCGGCGGCGCGTTTCTGCGCGGGATTTTCGTTATGTGCGGATATGTTACCGATCCGAAAAAGGAGTATCATCTTGAAATCGTGCTTTCCGAAAAGAAGCACGCCGAGATTTTGCTGGGGTTTATAAATGAGCACGGAATGACGGTCAAATCCGCTGTACGCCAGAAAAACCTGATTATTTACGCCAAAACAAGCGAGGTTATCGAGGATTTTCTGACATATATCGGCGCGGGAGGTCATTCCTTGCAGATAATGCGCGTGAAGATAGAAAAAGACCTGCGCAACCGTGCAAACCGTTCTGTAAACTGCGACAGCGCAAATCTTGACAAAACAGTATTAGCTAGCGAGAAAAGCCGAAGAGATATTGAGTATATACTTGAAACAGCAGGCGAAAGCGCATTGTCGCCCGAACTTCTTGAAACCGCGCGCTTAAGGCTTGAAAATCCCGAAAGCTCGCTTTCGGAATTATGCAGGATGTTCAACAAACCCATTAGCAGAAGCGGACTGAACCACAGACTCCAGAAGTTGTCGCAAATAGCAGGAGAATTGCGTGCCAAAGGGTAGTTTTAGCAAGGGGGAAAACTTTTGAAAAAGTTTTCCCCTGTTGTCAGTTGACAGTGGACAATGTACAGTATTCAGTAATCGGTACCGCTTCGCGGAAATTTAGATTGTTTTTAAACCAAAGAGCGTAAACCTACCGTGGGTTTACGCTCTCATAATTTCAAAACAATCTAATACTTCCTTAGAATCTTACCTCTTACATCTTACCTCTTACCTCTAAAAGGGTTTACGCTCTTATATCTTCAAAACAATCTTAATCCGCCGCGAAGCGGCACCGCAACTGTATACTGTACACTGTCCACTGTATACTGTACCCACCCTCCGCAGTAATTCCACGCCATAACCAAAACCACATAATGCAGAAAAACAACGCTATAAAAGATATCAAGCGCAGTCCGTCGATAAGCCGGGTTCTGTCGCGCACGGTCATCTATCTACCCTTTTCGTTGCCGAAAAGATGAAGCCGCCTTAAGCGGGGAGCGCCGAGCAGACGCTTTGTTCCCCGCACCAATCGGCGTTGCATCGGATAGGGTTAACATGGC
>CANQOJ010000187.1 GCA_947625455.1 uncultured Clostridia bacterium
CGGCGCGCTCCGGGGTGCAGCCACTCAAATTCGCGAAGCGAATTTGCCGCGCGCCGCGCGTGGCTTTGGCGAAGCGGGAACAGCGCTTCGCTTATTCGGACAACCTTTCCGCTTCGCCAAAGCCGTGGCTGCACCCCGGAGCGCCCGGACGTTGTTTGAAAGAAGAAGCGCTTTCGCTCCTTGCGGTTCAAACAACTTCTACTGTTTAGAGTTGGCTTGACTTCAACTCTAACCTCTTACCTCTAACAGCGTTATCCGCCGTAAGGCGGATAATGCGCTAACCTCTAAAAGCCCAAAGCGTTGTTTTTCTAAAGTCCGGTGTATTTTCATGTTTATATAGGATTGTGATTTTGTTGGATATAATAAAAGTAGAAAATTTATGCTATGACTATATTGTGACGGACGAGAATGACAATGTAGTTGAGAAAACAAGGGCATTGAACAACATCAGCTTCAATGTTCCAAGCGGGCAGTTTCTGGCTATACTCGGACATAACGGCTGCGGGAAGTCAACTCTTGCAAAGCATTTCAACGCCATTCTCACGGGAACAAGCGGAAAGGTTTATGTTGACGGGATTGACACGTCGGATGAAGAACGTTTGTTCGATATACGAAGAACTGTAGGCATGGTGTTTCAAAATCCCGATAATCAGCTTGTGGCGACGATTGTTGAGGAGGACGTTGCATTTGCGCCCGAAAATCTCGGCGTGCCTCCCGATGAAATAAGACAGCGCGTTGACGAGGCGCTCAAGCAGGTTGATATGTACGATTTTCGCGAACATTCTCCGCACCAGCTTTCGGGCGGGCAGAAACAGCGCGTTGCGATTGCGGGCATAATCGCCATGCAGCCGCGCTGTATCGTTATGGACGAGCCGACGGCAATGCTTGATCCGAAAGGCAGACGCGAGGTTATGAAAACAATTAAGCGCCTTAACAAAGAGCAAGGTATCACTGTAATACTGATAACGCACTATATGGACGAAGCGGCGCAGGCTGACAGGATAATCGTTATGGACAAAGGCGCGGTGCTTATGGACGGCGAACCGCACAAGGTCTTTGCAAGAGGGAAAGAACTGAAAGCCGTAGGGCTTGACGTACCGCAGGTAACAGAACTTTGCGAGGAATTAAGGGCAGGCGGCGCCGATATTTCCGCGGAAATAATCTTTGAGGACGAATGTGCGGACGCCGTGTCAAAACTCCCGTTTGTTCAAAAAACGGCAATTGCCGAAACTGCCGAAATACAGCATGAAATCAGAACCGATGAAACCGCAAGGCTTGAAAACGTAACCTACAAATATTCCGTAGGAACGCCGTTTGAAAAGACAGCGGTGGACAACGTCAGCCTTTCAATAATGCGCGGCGAGTTTATCGGAATAATCGGTCACACGGGAAGCGGAAAATCCACGCTTATACAGCATTTGAACGGGCTTATAAAGCCGACAAGCGGAATTGTGACAATCGGCGGGAAAGATATTAACGGGAAAAATGTAAATATAAGGGATATTAGGTTCAAAGTCGGGATTGTGTTTCAATATTCCGAACATCAGCTTTTTGAGGAGACGGTTGCCAAGGATATAGCGTACGGACCTAAAAACATGGGGCTTTCCGACGACGAGGTGAACAGGCGCGTTCAATCCGCAGCGGAGAGTATGGGCATAACGCATCTTCTGGAAAAATCGCCGTTTGACCTGTCGGGCGGACAGCAAAGGAGAGCGGCGCTTGCGGGAGTGCTGGCTATGGAGCCCGACATACTTATACTTGACGAGCCTGCGGCGGGGCTTGATCCCAAAGGCAGGGAAAAGATACTCGGTCTTATAAGCGAATACAAGCGCAAATCGGGAAAAACGGTATTGCTTGTTTCTCACTCTATGGAAGATATTGTCAGATACGCCGAAAAGGTGTTGGTTATGAACAAGGGGAAGATTTTCTGCTTTGACTATACCGACAGGGTTTTCGCGAGAACTGACGAGCTTGAGGGGATAGGGCTTGACGTGCCGCAGATAACGAGATTTTCGCATAAGCTGAAAAACTTAGGCGTTGACATAGGAAATGATGTTTATACTGTGGAAAGAGCGAAAGAGAGAATACTTTCGCTGTTAGAAGCCGGAGATTAAGAGGTTAGAGTTGAAGTCAAGCCAACTCTTAAGAGGAAAAGTTGCCCTAACCTCTAGGCAACAACCGTGCTTCTCCACCCAAACCACGCCCGTGCGCTCCGGGGTGCAGCCACGGCTTTGGCGAAGCGGGAAGCGCGTATCGCCTATTCAAACAACCTCTCCGCTTCGCCAAAGCCACGCGCTGCGCGCGGCAAATTCGCGCAGCGAATTTGAGTGGCTGCACCCCGGAGCGCGCCGGAGCAGGCGCGCTCTAAACAGAAAAAGTAACGCTTGATTTAAACTCTAGCCTCTGGCTTCTAAAATTCTAGCCTCTAGAAGGGTAAAATATGATAAAGGACATTACTATCGGGCAGTATTTCCCCGGAAAATCGGTTATACACCGAATGGACAGCCGAGTTAAGCTGTTGCTTGACATTGTGTATCTTGTAATGCTGTTTGCTTCGCAAAGCTTTACGGGAATTTTTGTCGCGCTGTTTTTTATGGTGCTGTGCTATATTATTTCGGGAATTAAGCTAATTATGATAATAAAAAGCATAAAGCCTATTCTGCCTCTTATGCTGATTACGGCGGTGCTGAATATGCTGTTTATAACGGGCGAAAAACCGCTGTTTCAATGGTGGATTATCTCCATATATCCTGAGGGGTTAAGAATGTCGGCGTTTATGCTGCTGAGGATAATTGCGCTTATTGTCGGAATGTCGCTGCTTACTTATACGACATCTCCGATTATGCTGACGGACGCGATTGAACGTTTGCTGTCGCCGCTTAAAAAGCTGAAGTTCCCTGTCCATGAACTTTCAATGATGATGACTATTGCTTTAAGGTTTATTCCTACGCTTGTTGAGGAAACCGACAAGATTATGTCCGCGCAGAAAGCAAGAGGCGCGGAGCTTGATACGGGAAATCTTATCCAGAAAGCAAAAGCGCTTATACCGATACTTATACCGCTGTTTGTTTCGGCGTTCAAGCGCGCAAACGAACTTGCGACGGCTATGGAGTGCCGCTGTTACCGCGGAGGAGAGGGCAGGACGCGCATGCGTCAGCTTAAAATTGAGGCGAGGGATATTACAGCTTCGGTTATTATGCTGTTGCTGCTTGCGGGAGTTATAACGCTGAACTTCTTCCCTGTTGTTCCGTGATAAGATGAAAATGACCAAGAGATATTATTCGCTTTTCGACTATAACAACGATACTTTCGGCGGGAGAGTTTACAAGGCAACGCTTGACGCGGGGTTTTCCTGCCCGAATAAACCGAAGTGCATATATTGCCTGCAAATACCGAAAAGCAAGCTTTCTGTTGAAGAACAATGGCAAGCCGAAAAACAGAGGATATACCGAAAAGACAAGAACGCCAAAATCTGCGCGTATTTCGGTATACGCACAAATACGTTCTGTTGTGCAGAGGAACTTGAACATCTGATCGAAACCGCCGTCAATCTCGGCGCGTTTTCGCTGTCGATAGCAACGCGCGCGGACTGCATTGACGAGGAAAAAGCGGGGATTCTGGCGGGGTGTTCGTTGCCATTGACTGTTGAATTAGGTCTGCAAACCATTCACGACAAAACCGCCGAAATCATTTGCAGAGGGCATACGTTCAAGGATTTTCTTAAAGGATATGAACTGCTGAAAAGCCGTAATATACGCGTTTGCGTTCATATAATAAACGGGCTTCCTAATGAAAATGCGCTGATGATGCTTGAAACGGCTGAAACCCTGTCAAGGCTTAAAATTGACGGCATTAAGATACATTCCTGTCATGTTATGAAAGGCACAATGCTTGAAAATATGTACAACAGCGGAGAATACACGCCCATAAGCTTTGACGAATACATTGACATAACGGTAAAACAGCTTACTATACTGCCGAAAGAGACCGTTATAGAAAGGCTGACGGGCGACGGCGACAAGAACTTCCTTATAGCGCCCATATGGAGCAAGGACAAAATCGCGGTGCTGGGAGGGATTGACAAGAAAATGGCGCAGCTTAATGTTTACCAAGGGCAATATTTCAACTATACACCTACTGACTAAGTAGGCTGAAAGTTGAATATATTTGTGAAAAATAAACATTGACAAAAAATGTAAGATATGTTAAAATAAACTCACAAAACGCAGAAAATTTACGGCATAATATGGCGTAAACAGCAAAGGAGAAACTATTATGAGTGAAAACTACACAAAGAGAAAAGATACGCTGGTGAAACTGTGCATTTCGGCAATGATGGCGGCGCTGACGTGCGTTGCGACAATGCTTATACAGATACCCTCTCCCATAGGCGGGTATGTAAATTTCGGCGACTGCTTCGTGCTTATAGGCGCGTGGATTTTAGGTC
>CANQOJ010000188.1 GCA_947625455.1 uncultured Clostridia bacterium
GCTTCAGCGTTGAGCGCCCAGCGTTTTCCGCCACAGGCGGATAATGCGCGCTCAATGCGAGCATACTGGGGCTTTCTCGACAGTCTGAGATTTAAATAGAATACGAAAAAACGGCGCTGAGATACACGATACCCGTATCCCGAAACGCCGTCGTTTCTTTGTTACGCCTATATTATAACTCATTTTTATGCTTTTGTCTATCGGAAAATCAAACAAATAAACATAACTTTTGATATTTTTGTTGTACGTTTTGCACAAAAGAAATGAAAGTTGATATTTATGAAAAATTCTTAAATCATCTGTCTGGGCTGAAAAACTGCCGAAATTTGCAGGATTTTACAGCGGGACTTTCAAATTTGTCCGCAAAATTCATTTTCACCCTATTTGGTCACTGACATATAATATAAAAAAGCGAAAGGGGTAAAATTATGTTGGAATTTCCGCTTTGCTGTCTTGGCGTTGGAAAAAGCGCGGTGGTAAAAAGCCTTTCCGCTCACGGCGCTTTAAGACGGAGGCTTTCGGATATAGGGGTAGCAGAGGGCGCGGTGATAAAATGCGTAGGGAAAAGCCCGCTGGGCGATCCCTCGGCATTTGTTATCCGCGGCGCTGTCATAGCAATACGCGACTGCGACAGCAGGACTGTGATTGTAAGGGGGATATAAATGAACGGCAATTCTTTTGACAAAACCGTTGTGCTGGCGGGAAATCCTAATGTCGGTAAAAGCACGGTTTTCAATGCCCTCACGGGATTGCATCAGCACACGGGAAACTGGGCGGGCAAAACCGTTGAAACCGCAAGCGGCTGCTTTAAGACAAAGGCGTTTACATATAATCTCGTGGACATTCCCGGAACATACTCGCTTATCGCCCATTCGGCAGAGGAAGAAGCCGCGCGTGATTTTATCTGCTTCGGCGGCGCTGACGCGGCTGTAGTGGTGTGCGACGCAACTTGCCTTGAACGCGGGTTAAATCTTGTATTGCAGGTAATGGAAATCTTCCCGAAAACTCTTGTGTGTGTTAATTTGCTTGACGAAGCGGAGCGTTCGGGGGTAAAAGTCGATTTAAAACTGCTTGAAACCGAACTTGGCGTTCCTGTTGCGGGAATTACCGCGCATAAAAAACGCACGCTTAAAATCCTCACCGACAGACTTGACGAACTTTGCGCGTCAAACGCGCCGATTGCTCCGCGAAAGCTTGAATACATAAAGCCTTTGGAGCAAGCAATTGAAATAACCGCAAAGGTATTGAACCAACAGCTAAAACTCAACATTCCCGCAAAATGGACGGCATTAAGACTTATCGACGGTTCATTTACGGAGGTGCTGAATAAACACTTTGAGATAACCGACAACGCCGAAATTCAAAATGCCGTAAGTCAATCCAAGCAATTGCTTTCCGAAAACGGGATAACCGAAGATATTTTGCAGGACAAAATTGTCGGCTGTATTTATGAAAACGCCGAGGAGATATGCAAAAAAGCCGTGAAAACTCCTCCGCGCGGGATTTCAAAAGCCGACAGGATTTTGACAAGCAGGGCGTTTGGCTTTCCGATAATGTGCCTTATGCTGGTCGCTGTATTCTGGCTTACAATAATAGGCGCGAATTATCCGTCGGAATATCTGGGAATTGCGCTTTTTGCTCTGGGCGATAAGCTTGGCGAGCTGTTTGATTTTTTAAACGCTCCCGCATGGCTTTCGGGAATTATTGTTGACGGCGCGTACAGGGTGCTTGCATGGGTGGTTTCAGTAATGCTCCCGCCTATGGCAATATTCTTCCCGCTGTTTACATTGCTGGAAGATTTGGGCTATCTGCCGAGAGTGGCGTATAATCTCGACAAGCCTTTTCATAAATGCAGTGCCTGCGGAAAACAGGCGCTGTGTATGTGCATGGGCTTCGGCTGTAATGCCGCGGGCGTTACTGGCGCGCGGATAATTGACAGCAGGCGCGAACGCCTTATCGCAATTCTGACAAACTCGCTTGTGCCGTGCAACGGGCGTTTTCCTATGATATTAGCGCTGATTTCGGCATTTTTTGTAAATCTCGCCGGCGAAAAAACCATTTTGTCAAGCCTTTTGTCTGCTGTCATCTTCACGGCAGTCATCCTGCTCGGCGTATTTATGACGTTTGCTGTTTCAAAATTTCTCGCAAAGACAATACTTCGCGGTGAACCGTCCTCGTTTACTCTTGAACTTCCGCCGTTCAGAAAACCGCAGATAACAAAGATACTTATACGCTCCTGCCTTGACAGGACGATATTTGTTCTCGGCAGAGCCGCTTCGGTTGCCGCGCCTGCGGGAGCGGTTATCTGGCTTCTTGCAAACGTAAGCGTCGGCGGGGGGACATTGTTGTCATATATAACGAACTTTTTCGAGCCGTTCGGAAAAATTCTCGGAATGGACGGCGCGATAATAACGGCGTTTTTGCTCGGACTTCCCGCAAACGAGATAGTTATACCGTTGATAGTCATGATATACGAGCAAAGCGGGGTTATAGCCGAAATATCCACCGAACAGCTTTACGCATTGTTTTCGCAAAACGGCTGGACGGCAGTTACGGCGCTGTGCGTTATAATCTTCACGCTCTTTCATTTTCCGTGTTCAACAACGCTTCTTACGATAAAGAAAGAGGCAGGTTCATGGAAATGGGTTGGATTGTCGTTTTTGATACCGCTGGTGATAGGAATGCTGATGTGCTTTTTAGTAAATTTAGCTGCACATATTTTCCCCTACTAGAAGCTGGAGACTAAGAGGTTAGAGGCTAGAGTTTAAGTCAAAGCAACTTTGAACAGGAAAAGTTGTTTTGACCGCAGGGAAACAAACGTGCTTTTCCTGTTAAACCACGCCCGCACTCCGGGGTGCAGCCACTCAAATTCGCGAAGCGAATTTGACGCGCGTCGCGCGTGGCTTTGGCGAAGCGGGAAGCGCGTTTTGCCTGTTAAAACAACTTTTCCGCTTCGCCAAAGCCGTGGCTGCACCCCGGAGCGAACGTTGTTTTGAATTGAACGTTGTTTTTCTTTTATGCGCCAAAGAACCCTACCGTTACCAGCCGTAATGAAAGTTTTAGAAAGGGGTTCAAGGGGGAAGCCTTTTTCAAAAGGTTTCCCCCTTGTTTAATTGCCTATTCTCTTTTGCGCACGTGTTCTTCCGTAAATTCCTCGATTGTCTGAACATAATCCTCGGTGCTTTCGGGCAAGTTGCGTTTTTTGAGCTTGCTTTTAATGAAATCGGACGCCATTCTGTAAATAACCGCAAACACGGGCGCTCCCAGAAGCATTCCCGGAATGCCGAACAAACCTCCTCCGACAATGATTGAAACCAGCACCCATATCGCGGGAAGCCCCATTGTTTCGCCGAAAAGAAACGGCTTTATGATGTTGCCGTCGCATTGCTGTAAAATCAGCACAAACAGCGCAAACCAGATAACTTTTCCCGGATTGTCAAGCAGTATAAGCACCGCGCAGGGGATTGCCCCGATAAACGGGCCGAAAAACGGAATAAGGTTAGTCACCGCGCAAATCGCCGAAACAAGCGTTGCATACGGTATTTTCATAACGAACATTCCTATAAGCATAAACACGAATATTATCATCGCGTCAACGAGATTTGAAACAATATATTTCTTGAAGATGTTGTTGCTTTTTGTGCAGAAACCGAAAAATCCGCTCCAATGCGCTTCTTTCACAAATGCAAACACAATCTGCTTGCACTGCGCCATAAGCCTTTCCTTGCTGAAAAGCAGATAAATCGCGATAATAACGCCCAGCAGAACGTTTTTAAATCCCACCAGGACTGACATTGCAAAACTCCACAAACCGCTCGAAACATTTCCGATTATATCTCCCGCCATGGGTTTGAGCGTTTCCGCAAGTTTTTTAAGTTCGGTTGACAGGTCTTTAAACTCGTCAAATATGAACTCGGATATTTCGGGATTGTCCTTGAAAAAGTCCTCAAGGTATTCTTCAATTTCCTTTATATAAGACGGAAATTTATCCGCCAGGTCAACAATACTGCTCGCAATACTAGGTCCTATCGCAATTATCAGAGTGCCTAAAACTATAAACACCACCGCGAATGTTATCAGCAGTGAAAAAACTCTCGCAAGAGTTTTCTTCCTGCGTGCGGATTTAGCGGCATCTGTAACCTTTTCCTTTATTTTTTCGATTTTTGATGTTTCTGCGTCGGGCGTTCTTTTTACACTTGCCGAAATTGTTTCGGGAGGGTTTTTCAGCTTTTTGAAGAACTTGTTTTCAAAGTACATCATCAGCGGATTTAACACATATGCGATAATAAGTCCGCATATAACGGGCGCGACAACCGAACCCACCCATGAAAATCCGTCCGCAAATGACTCAAATCTGAACACAAACACA
>CANQOJ010000189.1 GCA_947625455.1 uncultured Clostridia bacterium
CCATACACTGAAACTCATAGGTCACCACGATATTCTAAAAATCAATAGTTTTTTAGAATATCGTGGTGACCTATGTCAACAAGAGCGACCAGTGCTTCACCCTCGTAAAACCAGATAACACGGATATCCATATTCACGCTGAACTCAAACAAGCCGTCTGTCCCTTGTATCTTCTTTACACGAAGCGACGGGTGCATGGGATTTTCCGCGAAAATTGTAAGCTTGTTTTTGAATTGCTTTTTTTCGGTTTCACTCAAGGTTTTGTAATGTTTCTGAAACCTGTCTGTAAAAGTCAGTTTAAGCATTATCACTCTCCAAACGTTCTAAAAGCGCGTCTATGCTGTCAAAAGTCGGCTGTTTCCCCTCGGCAATATTTTTCTTTAGTTCGGAAAGCTCGTTTTGCAGTTCGTCAACATACTTTTTCGGGTACACTGTAACAGGCGTCAAATAAATAACGCCGTCCTTTTCGCTGACATCAAGTTTATCCCCCTCGGACAGTCCGAGAGAGTTTACAATTTCTTTTGGCAATGTGATTTGTGATTTTGTACGTAATTCCGCTAACATATAAAGCACCTCCGACAATCGGAATTTCATACTTTCTTACTTAATTATACTCCGAATTTGCAAAAATGTCAAGAGGAAAAACAATCCAAATCGTCCGCACAGCGTTTTTTAGTCTTTAGAAAATATCATGCTCTGCCTATTGACAAATAAACAACAAAATGCTATAATGATAGTGTATCGGAATGTTTCCGAAACTTTGATTTTGGTTGGCAAAATTTTTACTTGGAGGAAGAAATAGTGGATATTTTTTCAGAACTTAGAGACTTCGGCGTGAATATTGAAGAGGCTATGGATCGATTTATGCATAATGACGAGCTTTATAAGCAAATGCTTCTTAAATTGCCGTCAAATATCGAAAGTCAGCCCGTAATGAGTTTTATTGAAAAGGGAAACTTTGAACAGGCTAAAGCTAACGCCCATGCCTTAAAAGGCGTTACGGGCAATTTGTCCATAACCCCTCTGTATAAGGCATATTCAAAAGCCGTTGACCTTTTCAAAGCTAATAAACCAAACGACGCTAAACAAGTTATAAGGGAAATGCTTCCCATTCAAGACGACATTATCGCGTGCATAAATAAATACCGCTGATTGAAAACGGGGTGACTGTATGAAAAGAAGTATTCTTATTGTTGACGATTTGGAAATCAACAGAGAAATCCTCGCCGAGGGTTTTAAGGATAAGTATAACATAATTGAAGCGGAAAACGGCAAAGAAGCTTTAAAGTCCATTGAGGATAAGTCTATTGATATCGCCGCGGTACTGCTTGATATGATCATGCCCGAAATGGACGGCATGGCTGTACTGAAAAGAATGAACGAAAGCGGTTCAATCGTACATATCCCCGTGTTCATAATAACCGCTGAAAATAACGAACCTATGCTTATGGAAGCATACAGCTTAGGTGCGGTTGACGTTATAATAAAGCCGTTTATGCTGACATTCTTAAAGTGCAGAATTGAAAACATTATAGAACTTTACAGTCACAGAAACGGACTTGAAGAAGTTGTAAACGAACAAGTCAAAAAACTCAGCAGATTTAACAAATCAATGGTTGAAGCGCTTGCAACGCTTGTTGAATTTCGCGACTGCGAGTCGGGCGAACATATAAAGCGTATGTGCGGGCTTACCGAGATACTGATGAACAAGGTAAGCAGTATGTATCCCGAATACCGTATGCCGAAATCGGAGATTGACAAGATTGTAAGCGCGTCGGTACTGCATGACGTGGGAAAGATTGCCATTCCCGACAATATACTGAACAAGCCCGGAAAACTAAGTCCCGAAGAATTTGAAGTAATGAAAAAACACACCGTCAAGGGTTTTGAAATACTTCAGAAAATGCCCGAAATGCTTGAGGACAGCGTGTACAGTTACAGCTGTGATATTGCCCGTCATCACCACGAAAGATGGGACGGAAACGGCTATCCCGACAAGCTTGCGGGGGATAAGATAACTATCTGGTCGCAGGTTGTTTCGGTTGTCGACGTGTATGACGCGCTTGTTTCTCCCAGAGTTTACAAAAAGGCTTATGACCATTATACCGCGGTAAAGATGATTAAAGAGGGCGAATGCGGTGTGTTCAACCCGAAAGTCCTTACTGCGTTTGAGCTGTCGCTTGAAAAGATACACCAGAAGCACATTGAGCTTACAATGAAAGATCATTCGCAGAATTACAGCGGTGCAAGACTGCTTATTGTTGATGATTCCGAAATTGACCGCACGGTGCTTAAAAACATTCTTGAACCCGATTTCCAGACGGTTGAAGCAACAAACGGCTACGAGGCACTGCAGATACTTGAAGATCCAAATCAGCCCGCAATTGACGGCGTACTGCTCGATATTTCAATGCCTATACTCGACGGCTTCAACGTGCTTAAGATAATCCGCGATAAAGGCATAACTGTGCCTGTTGTGCTTATGACTTCGGAAGCGACAAAGGAAAATGTTGAACGCGGAATTAAGTACAACATTCTGGGCTTTATGGGCAAGCCGTTCAATCCCCACACGGTTATTTCCAAGCTTCATTCGATTTACAACATTCCCGATAAGACTGAGGAGGAAGAATCGGAGGAAGAAGAAATACGGGAGGTTGTAAACGAAATCGACGTTTCGGCTTGCATGACATATTATTCACAGCTTAAGAATGTTTTCGAGAGTTATCTGATAAACGCAAATCAGGACAGCGAACCGTACAGAAGAGTATCGGATATTATGGCGATACTGCTTGAAGAACTGGGCGAGCAGAAGATAATACCCGACCTTGACAGAGAGCATATTATGGTTATCAGCAAGGCGGCGTATTTCTACGATTTGGGAATTATGGGCATTCCAGACGAGGTTATTTTCAATCACAACAGGCATTTTGCCGACAGCGAGGCTATATACGAGGACCATGCGAAGATAGGCGCGTATATTGCGCGGCTGAATAAGGACAAGGCTTGCAGTTTCTTTGTTGATACCTGCGCAGAGATTTGTATGCACCACCACGAAAGGCGCGACGGGCGCGGTTATCCGCATAAGCTTGGGGGCGCGGACATTCCGTATTACACAAACCTCACTAGCCTTTGCATTGAGTTTGACCATATATTCGCAAGATGCTCGGATTTCAACGAGACGCAGTTTGAGTTTGCTATGCGCGAGATTGAGATTGACGCGGGAAGGTTTGACAGGGATAATATCAACTTGCTGAAGAATTGCCATATGGAGCTAATCAACTACTATAAGCATAATAAGAAATAAACTTTAGATTACATTGAATAACAAAGAGCGTAGGTAACCGTTGCCTACGCTCTTTTCCTATTATGCGCCAAAGAACCTTATCTTCACCAGTCGTAATGAAAAGTTTTGAAAAGGGGTTCAAGGGGGAAAACTTTTTCAAAAGTTTTCCCCCTTGCTAATTACCCTTTATGTTATTAACTTAAACAACTCCGCCCTTGTTGATGAAAACGGGGAAGTCCGCAGAACCCGTGATTACGCGGTTTTTGGTAACGGTGACGTTCTTGTCGGCGATTGCGTCGATAAACGATGCTTTTTCCTCGATCATTGTTCCCGCCATGACTATACTGTTCTTAACGACAGCGCCTTTGCCTATCTTGACGCCTCTGAACAGAACGCTGTTTTCAACAACGCCGTCAATTATACAGCCGTCCGCGATAAGCGACGATTTAACCGAGCAGTCAATGCCGTACTTAGCGGGCGCAACGTCATGAACCTTTGTGTATATCGGCTGTTCAAGGTTGAACACTTCCTTGGATACAGAACGCGTCATCATGTCCATTGTCGCCTTGTAATATGTTTTCATGCTGTCGATTATTTCGTAATAGCGGTCATATTTATAGCCCAAAACCTTGTAATCTTTCAGTTTGTGCTGGAGAATGTCGGTTTCAAAGCTGTAAAGACTTCTGCACTCGCTCTCTCTGATGAGTTCTTCGAGGAATGTTCTCTTCATAACGTATACATTCAGCAGAACATTCATCTCACCGCTTATTGACGGTCTTGCAAGAACATCATAGACAACGTTGTTTTCATCAACGTTGATAACCGTCTGCGCTGTTGCTCTCTCAATTGAGTAAACGCCGTTTCCGTAAACGCAGGTGATGTCCGCTTCATTCTTCTCGTGGAAATCGACAATAGGTCTGAGATCCATATTTGCGATAACATTGGAATCCGCCATTACAACATAATCCGCGCTGCTCTCGTTTATAAACTGATAAGCACCCGCAAGCGCTTCAAGCCTGCCTCTGTATATGCCCGTGCCCTCGCGTCCGTAAGGCGACAGTATATGCAGACCGC
>CANQOJ010000190.1 GCA_947625455.1 uncultured Clostridia bacterium
GGCTTAGTGAGAACACATTCTGCACATATTTTGACGCTTTCAGGGCAATTTTGCCGCCGGGACTTTCATATTCGCTCAAAAGCAGATTTACGCTTGCTGACGGCATAGACGAAGAACAGCTGACAGACAGCGACAAGGCGCTTGTTGCAAAAATCAAAGACGGAGATACCGCCGAGGTTTATATTGAACATAAGCAGGACATTGACAGGCTGGTAAAGGGCGGAGTTATCGTCAGAGAAACGATACCTAAGCGCAGAGTAGGCGATGAAAACGTCGCTATGGTGAAAATAGGCGAGGGTTATGACGAAAGCCTTAAACTCACCCCAAAGCAAAGGAAAGCGGTTGAGTTTGTAATCGAAAACGAAAGCGCGTCAATAAGAGAAGTCTGCTACGCAAGCGCGTCTACTGCGGCAGTGATAAACAGGCTCGTTGAAAAGGGGATTTTCGAGCGGTTTGAATACTCCGTTTTCAGGACTGAAAAAGGCGATACTGCGAGCGAAAATCCCGAAGATATTAAGTTTTCTCCTAAACAGCAAGAGATATTTGACGGCATAATGACGCTTATGAACGACAGCAAACCGCGCTGCGCGCTGTTAAGAGGCGTTACGGGAAGCGGAAAGACCTCGATTTTCATAAGGCTTATAAACGAAGCGTTAAAACAGGGGAAGACGGCAATCATGCTTGTACCCGAAATCTCGCTTACTCCGCAGATGGTAGGGAAGTTCAAAAGACTTTTCGGCGAGAATATTGCCGTTATGCACAGTTCATTGTCGGTAGGCGAGCGCGCTGACGAATACCGCCGTGTTAAAGAGGGCAGAGCGCGTATTGTCATAGGCACAAGGAGCGCGGTATTTGCTCCCGTGAAAAATCTGGGAGTTGTTGTTATAGATGAAGAGGGAGAACAAAGCTACAAATCGGAGAATACTCCGAGGTATCATGCCAGAGATGTTGCGAAACAGCGCTGTTTCGCGCATAATTCGCTGCTGCTTTTAGCGTCGGCAACTCCCTCGCTTGAAAGCTATTACAGCGCGAAAACGGGAAGATACAGCCTGTTTGAGATTGACGAGCGGTACAACAACGCCGTTTTGCCCGACGTGAGCATAATTGATATGCGAAACGAGCGTCAAGGCGGAAATATGTCGGATTTCAGCGCGCCGCTTGTTGAAGCGCTGGAGGACAATCTGAAAAAAGGCGAACAGTCGATAATACTGCTCAACAGGCGCGGTTATCGTACAAGCGTAAGGTGCGCGCAGTGCGGAAAGCCTGTTGAGTGCCCGAATTGTTCTCTGCCGCTTACTTATCATAAAGCCAACGACAGCCTTATGTGCCATTGCTGCGGTTTTATGAAGCGACCTGACAAGATTTGCCTTAAATGCGGAGGGCATTTTTTCAGCATGAAAGGCGAGGGCACACAGCTTGTCGAGGACACATTGTCAATGCTTTTTCCGACGGCGAGGATAATACGAATGGACGCTGACACAACTTCGGGAAAAGCCGCGTTTGAAAGGAAATTCAGCGCGTTTGCAAATCACGAGTACGATATAATGGTCGGCACGCAGATGATAGCGAAAGGTCTTGATTTTCCCGACGTTACGCTTGTCGGAGTGCTTAAAACGGACAATCTTCTGTATACTGCTGATTATAAGGCATATGAAAGGACATTTTCGCTTATAACGCAGGTAGTAGGTCGCGCGGGGCGCGCCTCGAAAAAAGGCAGGGCGATAATCCAGACATTCTCCCCCGAACATTTTGTGATAAACCTTTCGGCAAAGCAGAACTATCCCGCGTTTTACGAAGAGGAGATAAAACTGCGCGACGCTATGTTCTGCCCGCCGCTGTGCAATATCATAGAGTTCGGATTTTCGGCGGTTTCCGAATGGCGGTGCAGAAATTCAGCAAAAAAATTCGCCGATATGCTTACGTCAAGGGCAAAGCAGTACGGAACTCGTATTCCCATGAGAATTTTAGGTCCCGCGCCGAATGTTGTGGAAAAGGTAAACGGCAGGTATGGCTTTACGCTTATCGTTAAATGCGTAAACAGTCCTTTACTGCGCAAAACCGTAAGCGAAACCCTAAAAGAAGCGCACAATGACAAAGACTTTGAAAACATAAGGTTTTTTGCGGATATAAATTAGAAACATTGAAAGGAAAAAGAAATGGCATTAAGAGAAATAATAAAATTCGGAGACGACATTCTTAGAAAAAAATGCCGCGAGGTAACTAACTTTGACGAGAAATTAGCACAGCTTTTGGACGATATGGCTGAAACGCTGAAAAATGCGGACGGGGTAGGTCTTGCCGCACCGCAGGTAGGAATACTGCGCAGAGTTGTGGTTATTGACGTTCATGACGGAAAGGGAGTTTTAGAGCTTGTGAACCCCGTTATTTTGCGGACAGAGGGCGTCCAGACAGGAAACGAGGGTTGTCTTTCCGCGCCCGGTGAATGGTGCGAGGTTGAACGCCCGATGAACGTTGTTGTAAAAGCATTCGACAGGCACGGGAAAGAAATCGAAGTAAAGGGCAGCGAGCTGTTGGCGCGCGCTGTCTGCCACGAGGTTGACCACCTTGACGGGATTTTGTTTATTGACAGGGTAAAACAGGATATTGCAAAGAGGTCGTGAAAAGATGGTAAGGGAAATACTCGGATTTGACAATCCCATTTTAAGGGAACATTCCGTTGAAGTCAAGCAATTCGACAAGGAGCTTTGGGAATTGCTTGACGATATGTATGAAACAATGTGCGAAGCAAACGGCATAGGAATTGCCGCGCCGCAGGTCGGCGTTTTAAAGCGCGTTATTGTTATAGACACGGGCGGCAAGGCTGGGAAGATTGAACTTGTAAACCCCATTATAACGGCTATGTGGGGCAGACAGGAAGAGATAGAGGGCTGTCTTTCATATCCCCACAAGCGCGGAATTGTACGCAGACCTATGCACGTCAGGGCAAAAGCATACGACCGTTTCGGAAAGCTTCACCGTTATCATGTCAAAGAGTTGCTCGCAAGGGCATTCTGCCATGAAACCGACCATCTGAACGGCATTTTGTATAAAGATAAGGTAATAGAATGGACGGAAGACGAGGAATAGTCAGACTGCCGATAAAGCCTCATCTGCGTCGTCAGCTCCACTGCAACAGCCAAAAAGGCTAGTTGCAGTGTAGCTTCAGCGTTGAGCGTCCAGCTTTTTACACGCTCAATGCGAGCATACTGAGGCTTTCTCGACAGTCTGAGAAGTATTGTGGAAAGAGGTTTTGTTCATGAAAGTTGTTTTTATGGGAACTCCCGATATAGCGGTGCAAACCCTTTGTTATCTGAATGAGGTAGGGCATGACATAAGAGCGGTGTTCACCCAGCCCGATAAGGTGAAAAACCGCGGACATAAGATAGAATTTTCACCCGTCAAAAACACCGCGCTTGAATACAATATCCCCATTTATCAGCCCGAATCACTGCGAAAAGGCGAAAGCGCGGAAAAGTCGTTTGAGATATTGAAAGAGATAAATCCCGACGTTATTGTGGTAGTGGCATACGGGCAGATACTGCCGAAAAAGATACTCGATTTGCCGAAATACGGGTGCATAAACCTGCATGCTTCGCTTTTGCCGAAATACCGCGGCGCGGCGCCCATTCAGCGCTGTATCCAGAACGGAGATACCGAGTCGGGCGTATGTACAATGAAAATGGACGAGGGGCTTGACACGGGCGACATCATCATGGCGTATAAACAGGAGATAACCCCGAATATGACAGGCTCGGAGCTTATGGAGATATTTGCGGTGAGGGGCGCGGAACTTGTTGTTCAGACGCTTGTGCAGCTTGAAACAAAAACGGCGCATCTAAGCGGTCAGGAGTATTGCAAAACGCCGTCATATGCCGAAAAGATAACGAAAGAGGAACTTTGCGTTGATTTCACAATGCCCGCAAAACGGGTTCATGATTTTATCAGAGCAATGGCTGACGTGCCGTGCGCATATACGTTTCTTGACGGCAAACGGCTGAAAATATACCGTTCGGTGCTGTCCGACGCAAATTCGGCGCTTAAGGCGGGGACTGTGGCAGATGAAGAAAGGTTTGCCGTTGCGTGCGGAGACGGACGGTGCGTTGAATTGCGCGAAGTTCAGCTTGAAGGCTCAAAGAGAATGAAAACCGAGGATTTTCTGAGAGGCAGAAAGCTTTTAAAAGGAACAGTGCTAGGAAAATGATAGAGGTTTAACAAACGAAATCTCAGACTGTATAAAAAGTCCAACCTCAGGCTGTTGAGAAAGCCTCAGATGCACGCATTATGCGCTTGCGCGCAAAA
>CANQOJ010000191.1 GCA_947625455.1 uncultured Clostridia bacterium
GCGAGAATGAGTGATTGATTGATGAGTATTTGATTTTTGAGTATTTAATATATTATTATAGGTATCCGTTGTCCGTGGAGCCGTTGTCGGATTTTCCGTCAACGGCTTTTCCGTCAGCGGAGAAGCCAAAAAAATATTGTCCGCTTGTTCGGACATGGAAGATTTTGGCTGTTCATAATCTTCAAATGTTTGTTTACAATTGCCGTTGGTTTGCTCGGTATAGCGGGCGTATTGTTCGGCATTTTGGACTTTGTTTTGTTCGGTATTTTGAACGTTGTCGGGTTGCTCAAAATCGGGGTTCTCTTTCGGGTTTTCGTAGACATGGTACTCGTTCTGCGCCATTTTGCCGAACTCGTCTCTTGTCTGACGGCGGGTTATGTAACCAAAGCTTTCAAGCTCCTTGACGGCATTCCTCACACTGTCCACCCCGTCCGCAACTATCTTCGCCAGACCTTTTACCGTATAGTCCCATTCGGGCGGCAAGCTCAAAATCACTGACAACAAGCCTTTTGCCCTAAGCGACAATTTCCTGTCTTTAAGGTGAATGTTGGACATCACCGTAAAATTAGCGTTTTTTTCAACTCTGAATACTGTTGACATAATAACTCCTTTCAAGTTTTTCTTTAATCATAACTTAAAAGGAACTGCAATTTACTGCAAAGAAAAAGAGCGCACCCCCTCAACAGAATTACGCTCTCTGACGCTAAAGACCGTCGCGGCGGCGAAACCAAGGCGTAGCCTAAGCCTGTTGCTTTCAAAGGCGGTGAATATTGAAGTTGTTCGGGATATGAACTTCAAAGAATTAACGCAAGTGCTGAACTTTCAAAAGCTGCCAGCCTTTGGAAGTAACAGGGTTACTGCGTCAGCAGGGTTTCGCCGCCGCGCGGGCGGTTTGAGAATAAAAGAGCGTAAACGCTCGATAGGCTTACGCTCTTATAATATGAACACAATCTAAATCGTCCGCGCAAGCGGCACCTTTGCTGTATACTGTACATTGTACACTGTCAACTGACAACAGGGGTTCAAGGGAAAACCTTTTTCAAAAGTTTTCCCCTTGCTAAATCTACGCTTTGGCGTATCTGCCCCTTGCTAAATCTACGCTTGACTTTTGTTTCCAAATATGGTATAATGAACAAAAAGCAATCAGGAGGAAACTATGTTATTTGGAAAGAAAAAGCAGTTTGCCGAACAGCCGTTGGGTTACTGGGAGGAAGCTTCGTGTTTTATGGTTATACCCGACGAGGGGAGCGGGTTGAAATCGCCCGATGAACTGGTTGAAGCGGTTAAGGGGATTGAGGGCGCAGAGGTTAAATACAGCAGGTTTGACGACGAAAAAGGCGAGCTTACCATAACCTGCGGGTACTGCGGCGAGGAATACAAGGCGGTGTTCACCGTTTCGGGATTTTCGCTGCCCGAATCATACCTTTACACAATGAAAGCGTTCACGCCCGAAGAAACAGAGAAGCTCAAAAATGCGCAAAGGTCGCTGAACATTATGATGAAGATTGACGGCAAACCGCCGAAAACCGCCTTTCATTTCCAGATTAAGCTCGCGGCGGCTTGCGTGCCCGACCTTATCGGACTTGTCGACGAAAGCGCGGAGCATGTTTTCCCGCCGAAATGGGCTAAGCTTGCGGCAAAGTCCAAAGTAACCCCCGGTCCGCAGGATATGTTCTATGTTCATGCGGTGTCGGCTGAAAACGGCGAGGTTTGGTTGCATACACACGGGCTGTGCAGGTTTGGGCTGACGGAAGTTGAGATACTAAATTCCGACAGCAAGAATTTTCGCGGTCATTATAACCTGCTCTCCGCTTATGCAAGCTATCTGTGCGATATGAACGAGGGATTTGACGCGCACAAGGATATAGCATACATAGGCGTGCTTAGGGGCAATATTCCCGTTGTCGCAATATGCAAATCATGGACAGAGGCGCTCGGCGAGTATAAAAAACTTGGGCTTGGCGGGGAAGCCGACAGGAAAGAAAGCCACAACACGAGAACAAGCCCTATGTTCCTCTACAAAACCGAGGACGACATGAAAAAAGGCAAGCTGTCCAAAGTAAGCGACTACAACGCATTGTGGGAAGAAAATCCGATTTACTTCATCAGCAACGAAGAAACCGCGCGCATGAAAGCGCTTGCCGCGGAGAGGTTTGACTATGTAAAGCGGGCGTTTGAGAACCCCGACAACAAGATATTGATAAAGGTAGGACTTGTCACCGACAACAAAAAGGAGAACGGCGAGGACGATTTTGAGCATATATGGTTTGAACTTATCGGCTTCAACGGCGAGAAGTTCAGGGGAAAGCTGACGCAGGAGCCGTACCAAGTAAGCTCCATGCACAAGGACGACGAGGGCGAATACACCGTCGAACAAATCACGGACTGGATTATCTTCACAAACGAGCATGCTGTTAAGCCGAATGACGTTTACTTACTAGAGGGGTGATGGCAGTATACAGTTGACAGTGTACAGTGTACAGTTATGGTATCCGCTTCGCGGATACCTTTACTGAATACTGTCCACTGTACACTGTATACTGCATCCAGCCCCTAGCTTCTATCCGTGATATTAAGTTCATTTTTCAGCGCGGTTTGCAGTACCTGTGAAAAATTTATATTCGCCTTTTCCGCTTCATAACACAGCCAGCTCGGCAAGGTGCAGTTTTTCTTTACCGTTTTTGTTTCGTTTTTTCGACGATATTCCGTAAAGTCAACGTCAACAAGCGAGATGATTTCATCTTTATCATGTTCAATATTATTCACTGAACTTGCGCACGGCAAGCTTTTCCCTTCATCTTCCATAACAATGCCCATTAAACCGATTGCGTCGCGCGCCATTTCAATCGCTTCCGTCAGGCTGTCGCCCTCGGTGTTGATATTGAAATCGGGAATAAACACCGTATATCCCTTTTCGTCGGGAGTTAAAACAATAGGATATGAATTTTTCATTATATTTCCCTCCGCTACAAGATGCTAGAAATTAAGAAGTTAGATGCTAGAGTTTGAAACAAACGAGCGTAAGCCACCAAATGGTTTACGTTTTTTTGTTTATATTATACGCCTTTAATGCGTATAAGTCAAGAGTTTTTTTCGTTTTTCTATTGAATTTTAGCGTGAAATGGTGTATAATATTATAATAAGTTGTTTTGTTGTCAGTTGACAGTGTACGCATTATGCGCTTGCGCGCAAAACGCTGTGTACAGTAGTCAGTATATGGTGTCCGCTTCGCGGACGATTTTGATTGTTTTGGGATTAAACGTGCGTAAGCCTGTCAAGGGATTTGCGCTCGTCTAATTTAAAAACAATCTAATATTATCCGCGAAGCGGATACCGCAACTGTACACTGTACACTGTCAACTGCCAACAGTACACTGTATACTGCGCTAAAAGGAGTAACCATGTTTGATGGATTTGTAAAGACCGCCGCCGCCGTGCCCGAAATACGTGTTGCCGACTGCGAATATAACGCGGGGGAAATTATCGGACTTATAGGGAAGGCAAAGGAAAAGCGCGTGAAAGTTCTGGTATTTCCCGAACTTTGCGTTACGGGATATACCTGCGGTGATTTGTTCTTTCAGCCGCCGCTGCTTGACGGCGCGGAAAAGGCGCTGCTGAAAATCGCAAAGGCAACTGAAAACAGCGATATGCTGGTAACTGTCGGCGCACCGCTCAGAGTTAACGGCAAGATATACAACTGCGCCGTTGTCATTCAGAACGGCGCTGTACGCGGCGTTGTGCCGAAGAAATATCTGCCGAATTATAACGAGTTTTATGAAAAGCGCTGGTTTGCGTCAGCGCCCGATGAAAACAGCGACGAGCTTATTCTGGGCGAGGTTGTGCCGTTTGGGCTGAACTTGATTTTCGAGTGTGAACAGCTTGGCGAGTTCAAATTCGGCGCTGAAATCTGCGAGGATTTATGGTCGCCCAAACCGCCGTCAATTGACCTTGCCCTCGGCGGTGCAACGATTATCGCAAACTTGTCAGCCTCAAATGAAACAATCGGCAAGGACGAATACCGCGAAAGCCTGATTTCCGGTCAGTCGGCAAGGCTTATCTGCGGTTACGTTTTCGCTTCGGCAGGCGAGGGCGAAAGCACATCCGACCTTGTTTTCGGCGGGCAGAGAATGATTGCCGAAAACGGGATAATGCTTGCAATAAGCGAACTTTACACCACAGGTCTTACAATCTCGGAAATTGACGTCAAAAAACTGTACTCCGAAAGGCTGAGAAACACGTCTTTTGAGTGCGGTGCGGATAGTATGTTCATAAGAAGAGTGTTCCTTGATA
>CANQOJ010000192.1 GCA_947625455.1 uncultured Clostridia bacterium
GCCGTATACGAAGCTTTCGGACAGCTTTATAAGAGAGTTTCACAGCTTTATCGGCAACATCTCCTCGGAGATTACGCCTATTCTTGCTCACGCCGAAAGATATTTGAAGTTTACCGACGAGAAAAGCCTTTATGAAATAATGAACACGGATATGATTGTTCAGCTTAACAGCGGTTCATTTAAGGCATTTTCACCGCATATAAAGTTCATGCTTGACCTTATAAAGCATGACATGGCGCACCTGCTCGGCACGGATTGCCATAACACCACTTCCCGCGCGCCGAACATGGATATTGCAAAAAAAGTGATAGGAAAGAAAATTTCTCCAAGGTGTTTTGACCGCCTTATGTATAACGCAGAGATTGTGCTTTCCGACGGAGTGGTTGGAGAATGATATGTTAGTTTACTATGCGCTGTTAGTCGGATTGACGGTTGTCGGCATTCCGCTGTGCAGACTTAAGCATGGCAAGAAGATATATTGCTGTCTGGCGGGACTGGTGCTGTTTGCAGTCGCTGCAATAAGAGAGGGCGTCGGCTATGACTACAACTCTTACGGCACTATGTTCTTAAACAGCAGGTATCGGTTTGAGTTCCTGATGAGAAACGACAAGGTTGAAAAAGGGTTTCTGCTTCCTGTGAAGTATCTCTCGGACTTTACCGATTACTACCAGATTTTGTTTATTATTATGGCTGCTATATTTGCGGCGGCTGTGATGATATATATTTACCTCTATACCGAAAAAGCGTACCTTGGCGTGTTCTGCTTTCTGACGTTCGGAATTTATTTCTATACGTTGTGCTTCTTAAGGCAGATGATGGCTGCGATTGTCGTTATGTATGCACTTCAGTACATAAAGAAAAAGCAGTTCTTAAGGTTTCTGGTGTTGGTGCTGTTTGCGTCAACGTTCCATGTGTCCGCGCTGTTGATGGTGTTGTTCTACTTCATTCTCCAGATAAAGATGAACTGGGTAAGTCTCGGTGTGTACACCGGCGGTCTTGTACTGTTCTTCATCTTCTCGGAGAAGATACTTGGTCTTATCACGAAGTATTTTTACACCGGTTATCAGATTGGACTCAGCGTTGAAATAACGACAGGTCTTACGCCTATCTACTCGATATTCTTCGGAATATTCTTCGCGCTGGCTTTTGCGGTGAGAAAAAGGCTTTGCAAAAAGAACAGTTTCAATAACGTTTATCTGAACTGTATGTATTTCGTCTTTTTCTTTGAGGCTATGGGCGCAAAGCACGCTATTGTATCAAGACTTGCGCTTTTGTTTGTTCTTCCCGCTTCAATAGTGATTGTACCCGAAGTTGTAAATGCATACATCGAACTTTTCAAAGAGAAGTTTGGGAAAAATCACAATACGGCGACAATTTCAAAAACTGTGGTACTGACAGTGTTTGCAACATTCTGCACCTGTATGTATACATATATGATGTTGAATAACTTAAACGGCGTTATGCCTTATCAGACGATTTTCTCGGAAGAAGGGAGCGCTGATAATGGAGCAGATTAGCGGTGCAATAAAGAAGTTTGTGCTGGGAAAACAGAACAGTTTACTTGAAAACATATGCATATGTGTGGCGGTAAATCTCGCAAGCGCGTTTATCTGGTTTGACAACTATTACTTCTATTCGGATTTCCTGAGCGCGGTCACTTCGGTGCTGTTGGTGCTTATGTGGCTGTGGTGCGGGTTTATAAGCGGTAAGAGCAAACAATGGGGATATTTGGTATTTACCGGAGCATACTGGCTTCTTCCCTATTTGTATATGCTATATTACTCGGCAAGAGATAATATCAAGAACTACAATGGTGTTCTCGAATTGATGTATAAGTTCTCGCGTTTGATTTTTGAAATGCCTTTGAGAACAATCGCAGATTTTACAAACTGCGAAGTCTATATATGGGTTTTGTCTTTGGTGATACTTACCGGAACAACTTATTTCGTAGGAATAAACGTTGCGGATATTTACAAGGACAAAGAGAAACCGGGATATGCCGAAGATACGGAAGATGATGAAATGTAACTTGGGCATTCGGTAAAATAAGTTTTGGTAATAGCTTGTCCGAAAGGACGGTTGTTATAATCTTCGAGGAAAGGAGGACAAATCAAATGAAGAAGTTTTCTGGCAAGGTATTTGCAGGTGTTTTTGCTGCGGCTGTAATGGCTTCGGCTGCATTTGCAAGTGTAAGTGCTGCTGGCTACGCAAGCAACCCCGGTTGGGATGCTCCTAAGACTGATGATGTAACTGCTGACGACCTTAAGGCTGATATTGAAAAGGCAAAGGCTGATAAGGCAACAACATTAACCGTTAATGTTGAGAGTGATGGTGCATCATTAACAAAGTCTGCTGTTGAGGCTGTTAAGGCAAGTGGTTTGGCTCTTGAGGTTAAAACCGAAGAGGGTACTACTATTGCAATCTCTGCTGAGGAACTCAAGAAGGTAAATTCTTCTATCGATCTTGGTATGGGCGTTGACAGTGCAAAGGCAGAGGTTAAGCTCGATAAGGTAACTGTTCCTGCTAACTCTGTAATGATTCAGCCCGCTGCTAAGGGTGAGTTTGGCTTCTCAGTTAAAGTAACAGTCAAGGCTCCCGAAGGAGTAACCAAAGACAATGCAAAGCTTTTCTATGTTGATGGTGACAAGGTAACGGAAGTTAAGGATAAGGATGCTATTACTGTTGATGCAAACGGTAATGCTACTATCACAATTAACCACGCTTCCTACTACGTAATCACTTCAGGCACAGTTAAGGCTGAAGCTGACGGCAAGGAGAACAACAATAAGGAAGACAACGTTAATACGGGCGTTACACTTCCTATCGCTCTCGTTGCACTCGCAGGTGGCTCTGTAGCAGTATCTGCAATCGCTGCTAAGAAGAGAAAGTAATTTCTCCCAAATAGCGCAAAAAACTAACGGCGCGGCTTAACGGCAGCGCCGTTAATTCTTTCTTTCAGACTGCCGATATGTCAACGGCTTCTCGGCAGTCTCACTCCTCCTCCTTATTTCGGGAGGAATTTTTTTTTAGAAAATTTTCTAAAACCTATTGACAAAGTAGGAAAAAGGAGTTATAATATAATCAACCTATCGAATTGATAGGAATTATCGAAAGGACAGTGCTGAAGTGATGAGATTTTACGGGCGATGTACGATAGGTTCTTCTAAGGCGCGAATGTGCTTTGAATATGACGTTTAAAATACAACAAAATATTTAGGAGGAACTTATTATGTCAGACATTAAAAATTCACAGAACTGGAGCTTTGAAACCAAACAGCTCCATATCGGACAGGAAAACGCAGATCCCGCGACCGACGCGCGCGCAGTGCCGATTTACGCCAGCACGTCTTTCGTTTTCCACAACAGCCAGCATGCCGCTGACCGCTTCGGGCTTCGCGACGCGGGAAACATCTACGGCAGGCTCACAAACCCCACGCAGGACGTTTTCGAACAGAGAATTGCCGCGTTAGAGGGCGGCACGGGAGCGCTTGCCACGGCGTCGGGCGCGGCGGCTATCAACTACACGATTTCCGCGCTTGCGAGAAGCGGCGAACATATCGTTGCGTCAAAGACCATCTACGGCGGGACTTATAACCTTTTAGCGCACACTCTCCCGCTTTCTTCGGGAATTACGACAACGTTTGTTGATCCGAATGAAGAAAACTCCTTTGAGAACGCCATTCAGGACAACACAAAGGCGATTTTCATCGAAACCCTCGGAAACCCTAACTCTAACATCATTGACATTGAAGAAGTGGCGAAAATAGCGCACAAGCACAACATTCCGCTTGTTGTCGACTCGACATTCGCAACGCCGTACCTTGTAAGACCGCTTGAATACGGCGCGGACATTGTCGTTCATTCCGCTACGAAGTTTATCGGCGGGCATGGTACGGCAATCGGCGGGGTTATAGTTGACGGCGGGTTTGACTGGGCAAAGTCGGGAAAATATCCGTGGATTTCCGAGCCTAACCCCTCGTATCACGGCGTTTCGTTTGCGCAGGCGGCGGGAAAAGCCGCGTTTGTGACGTACATCAGGGCGATATTGCTAAGAGATACGGGCGCGACGCTTTCGCCTTTTCATGCGTTTTTGTTTTTGCAAGGACTGGAAACGCTGTCGCTGAGGGTTGAGAGGCATGTTGAAAATGCGCTGAAGATAGTGCAGTACCTCAACAGCCACCCGCAAGTTGAAGCTGTTCATCACCCGTCGCTTGAAACAGAACCGAGCCACAAACTGTATAAAAAATACTTC
>CANQOJ010000193.1 GCA_947625455.1 uncultured Clostridia bacterium
GCGCAGTTATCTGGCGGGACTTCTGCACGACATAATGAAAGAAGAACTCCCCGAAAAGCAAAAGCAGTATACCGCAGACAGCGGACTTTATCCCGATCCCGCCGAAATTGCTTCAAAGCAGTTGTGGCACGGCATAGCGGGGGCATATTACGTCCGCGAAAAGCTGAATATAAATGATGAAGAGATAATAAGCGCAATACGTTATCACACCGTTGGCTGCGCTAAAATGACGCTTATTGAAAAAATAGTGTATCTTGGCGATATGATTTCAGCCGACAGAGATTACAAGGGTATTGATAAAATGCGCGGGTATTGCTATAAGGACATTGACCTTGCGATGTCGGTGGCGCTTATCTATCAGATACAGAACGTCTGCGGAAAATGTTCGCAGATACCGCTGTCAACATTCGAGGCTTACAATTATTATCTGAAATACAATAAGGAAAGGGAAACTTTATGACCGATACAGAAGAACTTGAAATAGCAGTTAAAGCGCTTTCGGAAAAGAAAGCCGAAAACATCACCGCACTTAAAGTAAAAGATGTCACAAGCATAGCGAATTATTTCGTTATAGCAGGCGCGTCAAGCACAACGCAGGCAAAGGCGCTTGCGGATTATGTTGAATACAAACTCGGCGAAAAGGGCGTTAAGCCGAAGAACATTGAGGGCGTTTCAACAGCCGGCTGGATAGTGCTTGACTACATTGACGTTGTGGTTCATATTTTCACCAAGGAACAGCGTGATTTCTACCGCCTTGAAAACCTCTGGGCGGACGGAGAAACTGTGGATATTTCCGCTTGGGAATAGTTTTTCAGCTAAAAAATCGCTGTTGAATTTGGCTGAAACTACCAAAAAAGAAAAAACTTGAAAAAATTGATAAAATTCTATTGACAAACTAATATCAATAGTGTATAATAATGTATATACTATTAGATGAGAGTATAAGCCTATGCCGTTTGGCAAGGGGAGGGAAATATAGATGGCAGAAATTCGTCTTGGCAAAAATGAATCGCTCGAAACCGCTCTTAAGCGTTTCAAGCGTTCATGCGCAAGGGACGGCGTTCTTGCTGAAGTTCGTAAAAGAGAGCATTACGAAAAGCCTTCGGTAAAACGTAAAAAGAAGTCCGAAGCTGCTCGTAAGCGCAAGTTCTGATTGCGGAAAACTAAGAAAACGGTTAAAGCGGGCATTTTATGTCCGCTTTAATTGCTTTTTGGAGGAAAATGAAAAGGTATCGCGGGAAGAACATGTTCTCAGAAAATGAATAATGTCGCGTTAAATTTTACGGAGAAAACAATGCTGTTTAAACCTACTTTCTGGCTGAAAAGCGTGCTTTCGATAGATGAAAAGTTCCTGAAAAAAAACAAAGTAAAAGCGCTTGTCCTCGATATGGACAACACACTGTCAATGCACGGCGATCCGAAAGCCGAGGCAGGGGTTGAGGAATGGCTTGACAAAATGCGGAAACTCGGCATTAAAATGCGCGTCGTATCTAACAATACGACACGGCGCGTCAAACCGCTTGCGGGAATGTTGGGGCTTGAATTTACGGCAAACGGCGCAAAACCGCTTACATTCGGTGTGAACCGCGCTGTAAAGTCAATGGGCGTCAGAAAAAGGGAAACGCTCGTTGTCGGCGACCAGATATTCACCGACATTCTTGCGGGAAATTTAGCGGGAATACGGACGGTGCTTGTTGAACCGTTTCATCTTGAAAACAAGTGGACGTTCAGGCTTAAAAGAACGGTCGAGGGACTTGTGTTCAAGCGCGATTATTCTGATTTGGAGTGGAAATAAATGATAACATTCGGACCGGGCGGAAATTCTTTAAGCTTCGGAAAACGTAAATTTCCCGATGATTTGCCCGAATATTTAAAAAGTTTAGGACTTAACGGCTACGAGATAGAGTTCGGCAGAGGCGTGAGAATGTCCGACAGTACTGCTGAAAAGCTTAAAAGCATTTCGGAGGAAAACGGGATATATCTTTCCGTTCATGCGCCGTACTTTATTTCTTTGTCGGGGGTTGTTGAGGAAACAAGGCTTAAAAGCGTTGACTATATATTGCAGTCGGCAATAGCGGCTAAGGCTGTCGGAGCTAAAAAGATAGTGGTTCACAGCGGTTCATGCTCGAAAATAACGCGCGAAGAAGCAACTGCGCTTGCAAAGGACACCTTAAAGCGCGCGCAGAAAGCGCTTGACGAGGAAAAGCTGTCGGATATAATCATCTGCCCCGAAACCATGGGGAAGATAAATCAGCTGGGGACGCTTGAGGAAGTGCTGGAGTTGTGTACAGTTGACGAGCGGTTTTTGCCGGCAGTTGATTTCGGACATCTGAACGCCAGAACGCTCGGCGGGATAAAAACGCGTGATGATTACGCGAAAATGCTTGATTTGACAGAGGACAAGCTTGGCAAAGAACGCGCGTCAAATATGCACATACATTTCAGCAAGATCATGTACACAACAGGCGGTGAAAAGGCTCATCTGACGTTTGCCGACGACAAATACGGACCGGATTACGAGCCGCTTATGGAAGAAATATACAGTCGCGGTCTTGAACCGTCAATAATCTGCGAAAGCGACGGCACGCAGGCTGAGGACGCGTCAAAAATGAAGCAGTATTACGAGAGCCTTTAATACATGGGGGTATTTTATGAAGATACTTATTATGAACGGACCTAACCTCAATCTCTTAGGGGAGCGCGAGCCGAATGTTTACGGCAGTGAAACGCTTGACAGCATAAATGCCGAACTTAGCGAAAAGGCAGGCAGAATGGGATTTGAGCTTTCGTTCTTTCAAAGCAACAGCGAGGGTGAACTTGTCGACGCGCTTCATGCTTCAAGGCTAGACTGCGCGGGAGTTATCTTAAACGCGGGCGCTTATACGCATTACAGCTATGCGATAAGAGACGCAATAGCGGCGATAAAGATACCCGTTGTCGAGGTGCATTTAAGCAACGTAAATTCCCGCGACGAGTTCAGAAAAACAAGCGTTATTGCCCCCGTCTGCGCGGGAACAATAGCGGGTTTCGGAAAATACAGCTATCATCTTGCGCTTGACGCTTTGGCTTACAGATTTTCGGGCAATTCCGAGGCGCAGAAATGAACGCGGTATCGGAAATAGCAAGCTGGCTTGCTGACGAGCGTGACGCGGCGCTGATAACGTCAGATTTGTCGCTTAGGCATTTGTGCGGGTTCAGGGTAGGATACGGCATAATGCTGATAACCAAAGAGGAAAGCGCGCTTTTCGTACCCGAAAACGAGTGCGATATTTTGAAAGAAAAAGCAAACGGCTTTTCGGTGCGCGCATACAGCGACACAAGGCAAGTGCTTGAAATGCTGGTAAAGCTGAATATACACAGAATTTTTGTCGAGAGCGACAAAATGACGGTAAGAGAGTTTCGGTACTACTCGGAGGAATTGCATTATTCAAAGCTGTCAACTGATGATGTTTTGTCGGAAAAGCTGGCAATGCTGAGAACGGTGAAGTCTGATGCTGAACTGAATGCAGTGAAAAAAGCGCAGGCTGTCTGCGACAGGGCATATGAAAGACTGCTTATGAATATCCGCAAAGGAATGTCCGAAAGGCAGATTGCGTCAATGCTGTGCGCATATCTGGTAGAATTTGGCGCGGAAGAGATTATGCCGAGATTTAGGGTGGCGTCGGGAGAAAATTCAGCAAAGCGCAGAAGCAAGCCGAGCGAAAGACGGCTGACGGACGGTGATTTCCTGATTATCGACTTTGGTGCAAAGGTCGGCGGGTATTGCTCTCAAATGGCAAGAACGGTTGTAGTCGGCAAAATAACGCCAAAGCGCGAGAATATCTATAACGCCGTTTTCTGTGCAGTGACGGACGGGCTTAAAACCCTGCGTGACGGGATAGGCGCAAAGGTCGCGCAAAGCGTAGCCTCGGCAACGCTTAACAACTGGGAAATCGACAAGTACGCAAAAGCGGATTTCGGACACGGTACGGGGCTTGAGTTCTATGAACCGCCGTTTCTTGAGAAAAATTCATCACTTATGCTTAGAAGCAACATGACGCTGGTGTGCGGGTGCGAGGTGACTGCGCCGGGCAGATACGGAGTGAAAATCGCGGACTGCGTTGCGGTAACGGACGAGGGGTATGTAAATTTCACTTCGGCAACAAAAAGCTTGGTTCATGTTTAAGCTGCGAGGGAATGATATGTAGCAGACTGTATAGAAAGCCACAGATGCTCGCAT
>CANQOJ010000194.1 GCA_947625455.1 uncultured Clostridia bacterium
ATCCCGTACAGCGACAACAGCTCGTCCTTTTCCTCGCAAAGGACAAGACTGCCCTTGTGCAGGAATGTTATATAATCGCAGATTTTTTCAAGGTCGCTGATGATGTGCGAGGAGATAAGCACGGAGTTGTTCTCGTCTCTTGTGAAGTCGTTTAACATTCCGACAACTTCGTCTCTCACCAGCGGATCAAGACCTGCTGTCGGCTCGTCAAGCAGCAGCAGTCTTGCGTTATGCGACATAGCCACGGCAATCCCAAGCTTTGTTTTCATGCCCCTCGACAACTCCCCATAGCACTTCTTTTCGGGAATTGCCAGCCTTTTTGTATAATACGCAAATTTTGCCCTGTCCCAGTACTCGTAAGTCCTGTCCATTATCCCCTTTATCTGCTTTATACTCAGACATTCGGGAAATCCCATATCGTCCATAACAACACCCACGTCATGCTTTGTGAACATAATATCCTTTGTGTTTTCCGTGCCGAATATTTTCACCGAGCCGCTATCTTTGTGAATTATGTCAAGGATAAGCTTTATGGTTGTGGTTTTTCCCGCGCCGTTTTCGCCGAGCATTCCCATTATGCTCCCGCTCGGCAATGTAAAACTTATGTCGTTAAGGAAAAATCCCGAAAATTTTTTACTGAGGTTTTCAATTTCCAGTGCGTTTGTATCAAACATTATTTGTCCTCCATAGCGAAATTCAAAATTTCAATAACCTCTTGCTTTGAAATATTACCGTACACAGCAAGCCGGGAAATCTCGTCAATCAAACCCTCAATCTTCTTCAGATTTTCCTCCTTGATAAGCTCGGCATTTCTCGGCGCAACATAACTTCCTTTGCCCTGAAGAGTGTAGATAAAGCCCTCTTGTTCAAGTTCATCATACGCATGTTTTGTCGTAAGAAAGCTTATGCGCAAATCTTTCGCCAGCCCGCGAATTGACGGCAGAAGTTCATCTTCCGTCAGCTCGCCGTTTATTATCTGCATTTTAATCTGATTGTAAATCTGATTGTAAATAGGCTCGCCGCATTTGTTGTCTATAAGTATCTTCACCATAAAAATCACCTCCGCACAGGAATTAAGTTATAAGTGTATTATACTAGATTATAACATACTTGTCAATAGGTTTTTTGAATTTTTTAAGAAAATGAAACCACTATTTTGAACATTTAACATCTAGATGTTAAGAGAATAGAGGCTAGAGTTGAAGCCAAAACAAGGTTTGAAAAGGAAATCTTGTTTTAGTCCAAACTCTAACCTCTAACTTCTAATAGCGTTTTGCGCGTAGCGCAAAATGCGTCTAACCTCTAGGCGGGCACCTGCCGGTTCCCCCATTCCCCCTCCAGCGGTTTCCCCCACACCCCTAAGATTTAAAGCCGTAAGGCTTTCAATCTGGTGCGCCTTGCTAACGCATTGTTGAGGGGAAAACTTTTTTCAAAAAGTTTTCCCCTTGCTAAATCAACCTCTTGGCATACAAACTACGATTTTACTTCAAACTTATTTTCGGGTATCTCTGTTGTGGGCTGGCGGAAGTTGCCGATAGTGCGGACGCCGCGGACGTACCAGTCCATTACGAAGATCTGGTTCTGGTCCATCATCTCGTCCTGCATATATCTTACGACGTTGTTTGTGTCCTTGATTTCTCCTTTGAACACATAGATTTGCCCTGAGCTTACCATGGGCGCAACTGCGTCAAGTATCTTCTGCGTATCGGCTTTTGCGGCGGGAAGCGCTTCGGAAACGTTTATAATGCCGTTCGCCATTGTCCCCGCAAAGGGCGTCGGCGCCCACTCGTCAAACTGAAGCTCCTTGAACTTTGCAAGGAAGAAGCTGTCGCGCTTTGAGTAGAAGTACATCAGCATATGCGGGAAATCTTCTTCGTTGACCGAGTAATCCAGCCCGCCTATGAACTTAATCCCCTTTTTCTCGCAGTATTCGGCGCTGTGCGGGCTTTCCGTGTAGCATATGATAACGTCGCACCCCTCTGCTGACAGCGCGTCTATCGCCTGCTCTATTTCGTTGTCGGCAGTCGCTCCCGCAGCGCAAAGCTCCGCGTCCTTATACACATTCTGCATGCCGAGCGCCGCGGCGTTTATTGTCGAGTAAACGCTTAACATATTCCCGTCCGCAACTATCCCTATCTTCTCGCTTTGTGAATTGTACGCCGCAATCGTGCCCGCAATGTACGCGCCCTGATAGTAGGTTTCGATATACGATGTGACATTTGCCGTGCCGAGAGCTGTTGTGCCGTAGTTTATGAAGTCAATGTTCATGTACTTGCTTGAAATTGACGACAGCATATTCGTGTAAGTCGGACTGCATGACACGATAACCTCGCAGCCTACCGAATACAGCGCCTTTACCGCGCCCTCAAAGTCCGCAACCGTCACATTCTCTATATAATATGTCTCAACTTTTCCTCCGCATCTGCTCGCGGCATTCAGTCTCTGCTCGTTAATCTGACCGGTAAATCCGTCCTCCTGCGCGCTTCCGCGGAAAATATAACCTACCTTTATCGGTTTCTGCTCTTCCTCTTCGCTGCTGTCAGATGAACTTTCGGAATCAGTGTTGTTATTGTCGCAGCCCGAAAATCCGAACGCAATACACCCGCACAATATTACCGCTAACAATTTTATCCATTTTGAAGTCACTGTTATATAACCCCCTGTAATGTTTTATAAAGAAATAACTTTTCGTATCGAAAAATTCCGTCAAAACTCACCTTTTTTCAATTATAACACATTTTTAAAAAAAAATCATTACTTTTTTTGAAATATTTATCAGTTTATCTTTATTTTTTTGAAAAAATATGTTATAATGAAGTGAGCGTTAAAAAAACCAAATTTTATTCAACAAAATGTGTATGAAAGGAATTGAAATGGAAATAAATTACAAGTTAAAAACAAAGTTCAAGAAAATACTGTCCTCTGTGTGTATAGCGGCGCTTGCTGTTACAACTGCGGGGTGTGCTATGGAATTTGGGACAAACCCGAAAGTTGATCCGAAACAAGTAGTGGCAAAGCCGACAAGATTGTGCTTTACAGGTGAACTTGACGTCACATATGAAGAATTTAGCAAGGAGTACCTGTTCTACCTTAACGCAAACGGCATTTCCGAGGACGATTCTTCAAACGCCGAAACCTGTCAGTCGCTCCGTGAAGCCATAATCAACAACGAGATATATGACAAGGTAATGCTTCTGAAAGCAAAAGAAGTCGGCTGTGATGTGCTTACTGAAGAAGATACAAAGAATATTGACGAGGAGTACAACAGCGAAATTGAGAATGAAATAGCGACATTCGGCGAAAATGCCGATTACAGCGACCTTGCCGAGGGTACTGAAGTAACCGACGAAATGAAAAAAGAACGCGGAGAGCAGGAGTTCAACAAAATGCTGGAGGACTGCGGTATGACGCGCGACGACATCTATTTGTGGATTAAGAACTACTATATTTCCCAGAAAATGGCTGAATATTTCAAAACACAGCTTGAACCGAACGCCGCGGAAGATATGCTTAACGCTTATGTTGACGACATAAAGGAAATGTACGAAACCGATGTTTCACAGTATGAACAGGGCGATTACTATATGTTCTGGGTGCCTGAGGGTTCGAGGAGAATAAAGCAGGTACTGCTGGGGTTTGACGACGAAACGCTTGACGCAATTGAACAGTACCGAAAGGACGGCAACGACGAAGCCGCTGACAAGCTGAGAGAAGAAAAGGCAAAGGAACTTGCCGACAAGCAAAAGGCAGTTGAAAAAGCGATTGACGACGGCGACGACTGGGACGGTATCCTGCTTCAGTACAGCGCTGACGCACAGGGAAGTTCGCTGTACCCCGACGGGTATCTCGTAATTCCAAACGGCGAGGCATATGTTGACGAATTTCAGAAAGCGGCGTTTGTTCCCGAAAAGGTAGGCGACAGAACAACCTGCGTTTCGGACTATGGTCTGCATATACTGATTTACGCAAGCGACGAGGAAGTAACCGAAGATGAACGCAGCGACATTATCGAGTATCTTGAATACAACCTGGCGCAGAACGAATTTTCAGCGCAAATGAACGCGTGGGTTGACAGCTATGCTTTTGACATAGATTACGAGACATTGAGAATAACGCAAGAGGACAGCGAAGAGAGCACAGACAGCACAGAAAGCACAGATAACGCAGATAGCACAGAAAGCTGATTTTATACAGTATGGAATTAGATTTAGGG
>CANQOJ010000195.1 GCA_947625455.1 uncultured Clostridia bacterium
CCTTCTGCGGAGGCGTGGCGGCGAGCGGTTTTATCTGCTTTCAGCAGGGTATAAAACACCGCATAAAGACCGCCGAGGCACAGTTTGAGTCTGCTGAAAAAGAGTCGGCGAGAATTATTGAGGAGGCGGGAGAAAAAGCCGAATCAATGAAGAAAAACGCTCTTGTTGAGGCGAAAGACGAAATCTATGCCATGCGCACAGACGCCGAAAAAGAGATAAACCGACTTAAAGCTGACGCGGAAAAAGAATTGAAAGAGCGCAGAGGAGAAATCTCGCGCTCGGAGCGCAGAATTGCTCAAAAGGAAGAAAATCTCGACAAGAAAAACGACAAGATGGAAAAGCTTGAAGAACAGCTCCATCAGAAGCACAAGAAAGCTGACGAGAAAATTGCGGAGGCTGAACAGCTTAAAGCAAGCCAGATGGACATTCTCGAAAGGATTTCGGGATTTACCGTTGAGCAGGCAAAAGAGCATTTGCTGCAAATGCTCGATTCCGAACTTAATCACGAAAAGGCGCTCAAAATCTCCTATTATGAACAGCAATTAAAAGACGAAAGCGACGAAAAGGCAAGAGAATACATCTCTCTCGCAATATCAAGGCTGGCGGCGGATACTGTTTCGGAAACGGCGGTTTCGGTTGTGGCTATACCGAATGACGAGATGAAAGGCAGAATTATCGGGCGCGAGGGCAGAAACATCAGAGCGCTTGAAACCCTTACGGGAGTTGAACTTATAATTGACGATACGCCCGAAGCTATTACGCTTTCATGCTTTGACCAGGTGAGAAGAGAAATTGCGAGGATTGCTCTTGAAAGGCTTATTCAGGACGGAAGAATACACCCCGCAAGAATTGAGGAAACCGTTGAAAAGGCGCGCAAAGAGGTTGAAGTGCGCATAAAGCAGGAAGGACAGCGCGCTGTCCTTGAAACAAACGTAAACGGTCTTAACCACGAACTTACAAGGCTTATCGGACGCCTTAAATACCGCACGTCATTCAGACAGAACGTTTTAAATCACTCAATCGAAGTAGCACAGCTTGCGGGAATTATGGCGAGTGAACTTGGAGTTGACGCGGCGCTTGCAAGACGCGCGGGATTGCTTCATGACATAGGAAAGGCGCTTGACCACGAGATAGAGGGTTCTCATGTTCAGATAGGCGTTGATGTGTGCAAGAAGTACAAGGAAAGTCCGGAGGTTATTCACGCAATTGAAGCGCATCACGGCGACGTTGAGTGCAAGACGGTCATTGCCTGCCTTGTACAGGCAGCTGACGCGATAAGCGCGGCAAGACCGGGCGCACGTTCGGAGAACTATGAAAACTATATAAAGCGCCTTGAAAAGCTTGAGGAAATCTGCAATTCGTACAACGGCGTTGACAGTTCTTATGCGATACAGGCAGGACGCGAGGTGCGCATAATGGTAAAGCCCGAACAGATAAGCGACGACGATATGAAAGTTCTGGCGCATGATATAGCTAAGCGCATTGAAAACGAAATGGATTATCCCGGACAGGTAAAGGTAAATATGATCCGCGAAAGCAGAGCGATAGACTACGCGAAATAGTGGTCTGAAATTAAGAGGATAGTTTAGCGTAGTATACAAGGTACAATGGACGCATTATCCTCCTTCGTCGGATAACGCTGTATACAGTTATGGTGTCCGCTTCGCGGATAATATCAGATTGTTGTGAAATTATCAGAGCGTATGAAGCCGTTAGGTTTCATACGCTCTTTTCTTATAAAAACGTAAATTGGCAGTTAAGAAAGGCAAGGTTTCGTTTTAGAAATGTCCTTGACAATTTTTAAATGCTGTGTTATAATCAAGTCAAAGAAGCAGGTTATATTTATCAGCTGTATAAAAAGCCAAGTTTCAGACTGTTGAGAAAGCCTCAGATGCTAGGAAACAACATTGCAACTAGCCTTTGTGGCTGTTGCAATGTTGTTGACGACGCAGATGAGGCTTTATCGACAGTCTGAATTATAAGGAGGTTTTTATGAACAGCATTTGCATTGATTTTCGTTCCGAAAGAGTTTATCCACAGAAAACAAGAACAACTTCTTATGAAAATGATGAAACTTTTTTGTCCTTGATTTCAAAATCTCAACAATCAACCGAAACGGATTATGATTTTTCGGATATGTATGTAAGAACTTATCAACATTCGGCTGAGGACGCTGTAAAAGATATTTCTGCCGTATCGAAACCATGGAAAAATACCGATTATATGTAAGTTCCCGCGGCAGGAGATTTGACAGAGCTTATGGACAGCATTGAGAAAGGGATAGCTGACGGCAAATCGCTCAGAGACATACTGCAGGACAGGATAGACAGATATGCAAAAGAGTGCGGTCAAGCGGGAGTTGTTGCGGTTGGATCGGTTGATGCAGACCTTATTCTGGTTGATCCCGAAACAGGAAAAGTGATCGACTCCATGCCTAAAGGACGCGTCATTATCTTGTCAGATGAAATGGACTATTATACGGTAAAATCTCAAGCGGACGATCTGGCGACATTTTTAAGATATGCGGTGTTTAAGAAAGAAACCGACGACACCGAAAAAGTCAACGCGCTGATTTCCGAGTTAAAGGAAAAGCAGTCAAGCTATGACACATCTCGTTTTCTGCCGATATTCTATTCCGGCGGAAAGCAAGGAAAAAAGAATTTGGAGTATTGGCTGAATTTGCTCGGAGATGATTGGGGCGATGATTTTAGCGGGGGTAAGAGTGATAAATCGGCGTATCAACTGACTGATGAACTGATGAAAATAATTAAGATGCGCTATTCATATGACAACAACAAAAACGAAAATCTGCTTGAAGAAATAAAGGAAATGAAACTGAAAACAGATACCGGAAATTAAGAATATCAAATTGTTTTGAAATTATCAGAGCGTATGAAGCCGTTAGGTTTCATACGCTCTTTCCTTTAAAAACAATCTGATTATATCCTCGAAGCGGATACCATAACTACACCTAGTACATTACCTAATCGCGCTAGTCAATACTCCCCCGTTTTGTTTTGACTTAAGCCTCAAATGGTCGGCAATCAGCGCGATAAATTCCGAATTTGTAGGTTTGCCGCGGGAGTTGTGGACGGTGTACGAGAAAAACTTGTCGAGGACATCAATGTTGCCCCTGTCCCATGCGATTTCAATTGCATGACGGATAGCGCGCTCAACTCTTGACGAGGTTGTCTGGTAGGTCTTGGCAATCGTTGGGTACAAAAGCTTTGTAATGCTGTTAATCATCTCGTCGTTGTTGACCGAAAGCATAATAGCTGTCCGCAAATAGTGGTAGCCTTTGATGTGCGCGGGAATGCCGACCTGGTGAATGATTTCGGTCACCGCAACTTCAAGTTCGGTGTCATTTTGCGGTTCGGGAACTTTTTCGCTGACGCCGCACATCTCGTTTATCTTGTTCACAAGCATTTTCGGATCTAACGGCTTCAGCGCCACGCAAGCGCCGAGATTTGCCGCTTCGCGCTCCAAAGCAGGATCGGCGGAGTTAGCAACGATAATTATGTTTGGAACATATTTTTTCTCCATTTTCAGCCTGCGTATAATCTCCACCGCGTCGCAAAACGGCATTTTTGCCTCCAGCACCGCCGCGTCAGGCGCTTCGGATTTAATTGAGTTCAGGACGGAATTTCCGTCACAGCGGCGGGTGATTGCGTACATTCCCGCGCTTTTGAGTGCCCCCGCCCAAGCCATTCCGCAGTCGGCGGTGTCGTTTCCGATAAGTACTTTGATTTGATTATTCATTTTATACCTCCAAAATTTTCTAACCGATTTCCATTTATTTCCATTCGGTCTGACATAATTTTACCAGAATTTTACAATTTTGTCAACAGGTTTTTGGAAATTTACGGCAAAAAATTTACAAACTGCTAAAATCGCGGTGGTTATCGGATTTGAGGAGGTTTTTCGATGGGTTCAAAAGAGGTTGTTTTAGGATATTTTGTCGAATAAAGTTGATAAAACGGGAAATTTATCGGGCGGTATGGTCGACAATTCAGAAAATTTTTTACAGAAGCAAAATAATTTCCTAAAACAGATTTATGCACAATTAGTGTATTATTTATCGAATATTAAACGGAGATTACCTGAGGAATGATTGAAAATTTCTACACAAAAAATTCCATTATGTGGAAATGCAGTTTTCAACAATCTAACATTTTTCTGACATTTACTAACATATTCTAACAGATAATAACA
>CANQOJ010000196.1 GCA_947625455.1 uncultured Clostridia bacterium
CCCGTTGTCAGTTGACAGTGTACAGTGGACAGTAATCAGTAAAGGTATCCGCTGACGCGGATAATATTAGATTGTTTTGAAACTAAAAGAGCGTAAACCCTCAACAGGTTTACGCTCTACTAAATTCAAAACAATCTAAATCATTCACGAAGTGAACACCTTAACTGTATACTAAATACTGTGCACTATACACTGACAACAGTTCCGATAAACAGCGGAACATTCGCACTTGTGTCCACTATCATATACACAAACGGTCTGTCGAGTATCACTTCTTTTACTTCATCAGGAAACGGCATTCCCTCCGCATTCATTTCGACAACGGTTGCCGCGCCTGCTCTTGTGCCTTTTTCGCCGACTTCGATAAATGTTTTGTGGATAACGCGGTTTATGAAGATATTGCCGTCAGCTGATGAGCCGAGCTTTGTAAAATCGGCTTTTTCGGTGCTGAACGCGTCCGTCATTCCCATTTGCTTCAATATATCGCTCATTTCATAACTGCACTCGCACTTGAACTTCGGCAATCCCGTATTAACCGAACAGCTTTGCTTTCCGTCAAACAGCGCTTTCAGCTTCTCCCCCGTCAATGACTGCACATAATCCGAAACGGAAATTCCTTCATTCGGCAATAATGCAACAAATGCATACTCCCCGCCCGAATAGTATTTCATAAAGCCTTTCGCGCTGTCGTCCTCAAGGTAAGTTTGTTCACTGCCGTACATCATTTCAACATTCTGCGCTGTGCCGTCAGCTTTCGTAAACTGCGCGTCATGCACTTCGTTTTTCTTGTACACGCTCTCCCACTCTGCTTCAAATGCAAGCGCGTTTATAAGATACATAACGGCGTCGGGCGAAAATTCTTTCAGTACTTCCTTTATCATGCCGTTTGTCTTTTGGTTTACCCACGCGTTTATGTCGCGGAGGGCTTCGCTGTCAAACTTCGCTTTATATATGCCCGCGCCGTAGTAATCTGCGTTTTTTTGAAGAAAATCAACGTTTGGCGCAAAATTTTCTTCATCTGAAAACCAGATTGAGTTTGCTGTACTCAGCTTCGCTTTGTCGCTCTGCGGGAGGGTGTTTACATATGTGTGAAGATATGCGTTCAGCTGTTCTATGGGCATTCCCAGCGTTTCTTCCATTTGCGAAAGCGTATCGCCGTCCGCGCCGTTTGCCGTCATAGCCAGCGCGCACAATACCGAAAACGGAGAAACGAGCGTATTTTCACCGTTTTCAGAGTTCTTGAACAACTCTGCGGCAAAGTCCATAATCCCCGCGTTGTCGCTTAAATCTGCGTCAGCAGCAACGTCATTTGCCGTTATCCCGCTCATAAGGTCGTCAGCTTTAATGCTCCTTGTGCAGCCCGTTATCGACAGCGCAAATCCTATGCAGATCAGTAATGCTAAAATTTTTCTTGACATAATTAGTATTCCTCCTTTTACACAGTATACAGTGGACATTGAACAGTATACAGTTGTTGTGCCGCTTCGCGGACGATTTAGATTGTTTTTAGATTAAACGTGCGTAACCCTCGGCAGGGTTGAGTTTCTTTCCTCCCGAACCCCGCTCCGAGGCGGCGAAACCACTGCTGACGCAGTGAGTCTGTTTCTTCCAAAGGCTAGGAGTTTGTAGCGGACAGAACTTGTGTTAATATTACGAAGTTTTTATCCGGCAGAACTTGCGCTGTCAGCCTTTGGAAGAAACAGACTTAAGGCTTTAGCCTTTGTTTCGCCGCCTCGAAGCGGGCTCGTGGGGGAAATGCGCTCAAACTCACCGAGGGATTTGCGCTCTTTTGGTTCAAACTCCAGCCTCTCAACTTCTTGCTTCTATATATTATACCATAACTGTTCATAAAAAGTTGCATTTTTTCGGCAAATTGAAAAATATTTTATTCACAAAACATAGTGACAAAAGGAAAAAAATATGTTATAATAGATATAATGCGTTATAGGAGTTGGTAATTTACAGGACAAACGGTTTTTGTCCTCACTCTGTAACCAAGATAATTCACACGAAAACAGGAGGAAGTAATGAAAGAAAAACAGTACGAAGTTGTCGACAGCGTTGAACAGCTTGAAAAGGCGCTTGCACGCGTAAGAGAAGCGCAAAGGAAGTTTGCCGAATACTCTCAGGAGCAGGTCGACAAAATTTTCCTTGCGGCGGCGACCGCCGCGGACAGAGCGCGTATTCCTCTGGCAAAGCTTGCTCATGAGGAAACGGGAATGGGCGTTGTCGAGGACAAGGTCATCAAAAACCACTATGCCGCGGAATACATCTACAATGCCTACAAAGACGCGAAAACCTGCGGTATTGTAGAAGAGGACAAGGCTTACGGCATTAAAAAAGTTGCCGAGCCTATCGGAGTTGTCGCGGCGGTTATCCCCACCACAAACCCCACTTCTACCGCGATATTCAAAACGCTTATCTGCCTTAAAACCCGCAACGGAATTATCATAAGCCCCCACCCCCGCGCCAAGAAATCAACTATCGAAGCGGCTAAGGTCGTTCTTGAAGCGGCGGTAAAGGCAGGCGCGCCTGAAGATATTATAGCATGGATTGACGTGCCGTCGCTGGATATGACAAACCTTGTTATGAAAGAAGCCGACATCATTCTGGCTACGGGCGGTCCGGGAATGGTTACCGCGGCATATTCAAGCGGAAAACCCGCTTTGGGCGTGGGCGCGGGAAATACGCCTGCCGTCATTGACGAGACGGCTGACATTCTGCTTGCGGTAAACTCGATAATCCACTCAAAGACATTTGACAACGGCATGATTTGCGCGTCGGAACAGTCCGTAATCGTTCACAAGAACGTTTATGACGAGGTTAAGAAAGAGTTTACGGCAAGAGGCTGTTATTTCCTCAAAAAGACCGAGATAAACAAAGTCCGCAAGACTATCATCATAAACGGCGCGCTTAACGCCAAAATCGTCGGTCAGTCGGCGTATACCATTGCAAAACTGTCGGGAGTTGACGTTCCAGAAACGACAAAAATCCTTATAGGCGAAGTTGAAAGCGTGGATATTTCGGAAGAATTTGCTCATGAAAAGCTGTCGCCCGTGCTTGCTATGTATAAGGCAAAGGACTTGCAGGACGCGTTTTCAAAGGCTGAACGGCTTATCGCCGACGGCGGTTACGGTCACACCTCTTCAATTTACCTCAACGCCTCGACCGAAGAGGAGAAAATTCACGAATTTGCTGAGAGAATGAAAACCTGCCGTATTCTTGTAAACACTCCGTCCTCTCACGGCGGAATAGGCGATTTGTACAACTTTAAGCTTGCTCCCTCGCTCACGCTTGGATGCGGTTCATGGGGCGGAAACTCCGTTTCGGAGAACGTGGGAATAAAGCATTTGCTGAATATTAAAACCGTTGCCGAGAGGAGAGAAAATATGCTCTGGTTCAGAACACCGCAAAAGATATTCATAAAGAAAGGCTGTCTGCCCGTGGCTCTTGAAGAACTTAAAGGGCATAAAAAAGCGTTTGTTGTTACAGACAGCTTCTTATACAAAAACGGAAACGCCGATCCCATTTTCAAAAAGCTTGACGAAATGGGTATTCAGCGCGCGGCGTTCTTTGACGTTGAACCCGATCCGACGCTTGCCTGCGCAAAGAAAGGCGCGGAGCAGATGAAGTCGTTTGAGCCTGACGTTATAATCGCGCTCGGCGGCGGCTCGGCAATGGACGCGGCGAAGATTATGTGGGTGCTTTATGAACACCCCGAAGCGGATTTTGCGGATATGGCCATGCGCTTTATGGACATAAGAAAGCGCGTGTACACGTTCCCGAAAATGGGAGAAAAGGCATATTTTGTTGCCGTTCCCACTTCTGCTGGCACAGGCTCTGAAGTCACTCCGTTTGCGGTTATAACCGACGAACAGACGGGCGTTAAATATCCGCTGGCGGACTACGAACTTTTGCCGAATATGGCTATAATTGACACGGATTTCCATATGACCGCGCCGAAAGGTCTTACCGCGGCGTCGGGAATTGACGCGGTTACTCACGCGCTCGAAGCGTATGCGTCGGTTATGGCTACAGACTATACCGACGGACTGGCATTGCAGGCGCTGAAGATGATTTTCGAGTATCTGCCGACAGCATATGACGAGCCGACTAACGTAAAGGCGCGCGAGAAAATGGCAAACGCCGCGACAATGGCGGGAATGGCGTTTGCAAACGCCTTCCTCGGCGTGTGCCACTCCATGGCGCATA
>CANQOJ010000197.1 GCA_947625455.1 uncultured Clostridia bacterium
GAAACGGTGCTACGGCTAGGCTTTGTGCCTGCCGTAGTGCCGTTGACGACGCAGATGAGGCTTTATCGACAGCCTGAAATTCGGCGGAAACCTAAATTTCCGCCGAATTTTTTAACTAATCATATGGGTTCAATTTCTTCTATATCCCCTGTTAGCCGTCCAAGACAAAATGTATCCTCCGCATAAGCGTAAATATTGTTCAGAGTGAGTTTTACCTTTACAGCCTCATCACCGCCGAAAATGCTTTTATCAAAGTCCTCGTCAACATTTCCCAGATATATTGCGTCCCCTATATCGCTTGCGACATATACATCACCGTCCTTTGTACCAAGGATTGCCGGATAAATATCGTCTCTTCGTTCATCACAATGTGCCGAGATAATAGGAATACCGCTTAATTTTGAAACATCGGGATAAAACAGCACATCACCCGGACTTGAAACATAATCTCTTATTTCAACGCAGTATATATAGCCCTCCAAAGTCAGTTTCCCGTCAAACTCTATTCTTTCTTCCGGCATCCACCCCGCATAACCGTCTCTTATATACTCGGGGATAATATTATATTCAACGCTCTTTACGGTAAGACCGCAGTCAAGTTTATCGCCTTTTTGGACTTTGAACCATTCATGTTCGGGCAAAGCGTCTATTATAGGCTTTTGTTCGCTGTCTATCCTGTCAATGCTTTCCTGAAAATCTCCGCTGATAGCTTTTTCATAATAATAAGGGCGGGCATATCTGATAAATCCGAAATCGAATTTTAACGCAATAGTATCGCTGCCCTCATAAGCATAATAAGCGTCCACAGCGTCATACAGCGAAACAGTTTCACCCAAAACATCTGTAAACGTATCCATTCCGAGTTTCTCAATATCCGAATAATACCACTTTTCGCTGTCAGCATTTGAACTTTCATCATTGTTTGAAGATGACTGGCTGACGCTGCTGTCGGAATTGTCCGAATTGTTTTCCTTGGTGTTGTCGCAGGCAGTAAGTAAAATTGCCGATAACAGGATAATTGCTAAAGATTTTTTCATGATGTTTTCTCCTTTGAATTTTTGAATTATGCCGAAATAAATCAAGGATAAAATCCCTCAATAATTATAATACAACATTTATTCGTTTTGTGAGCTGTTTTTTTAAAGAATTTTAAATTTCGTTAATATTCCACAAATTCATCTCAGATGTTTTGTATAATAAAGCATTTTTATTGAACCGCTTGTTATTGAAATAAATCTTATTTTGTGATATACTGATTATAAGACGAAATAATTTTCAACAGACAAGTTACCGAGGGGGATTATTCTATGATTTCCGCTGCACTTGTGGCGCTTAATACCGAGCAGGAGCGAAATATTCTTGCCGAATTTTACGAGGAAAATAAAAACCGTTTTTTTGCGTTTGCGTATTCAAGATTACATAACCGCGAATTTGCCGAGGACGCATTGCAGGAGGCGTTTTTGAATATTGTAAAATATCCCGCGACATTTTATGCCTTAGACGCTCACAAAAAGGTGTCATATACTCTCTTAATCATCAAAAATGCAATAAACGGCATACTTAAAGACAAGAACAAGAAAATTGATGATGAACTCAGCGACGATATTGAGGACAATTCGCTTTCGGTTGAGGATATTGTTATAGGCAATATTTCAGCCGACAAACTAAAGGAGTTTATAAACAGTCTGCCCGAAGCCAGGAAACAAGCCGTGCAGTTAAAGGCAGTTTACGGCTTGTCAAACACTCAAATCGCCGATATTCTGGGAATTTCCGAAACAGCTGTGAGGAAAAGGATTTCCGACGCTTACAAACTTATAAAAGATTTTATTGAGGGAGTGCAGGAAAGATGAATGATTTGACTTTAAAAGATATACTTGAAGATATAAGCAGCGAAGAATATGAAGAATTTGAGAAATTGACCGATATTCCAAATCACCGTTTTTCATTTAGGCACCGCCGTAAGATGAAGAAAATTCTTGCGCCGAAACAGCCCGAAAGCCGTTATCTTAAATCCTTGCCGCCAACGAAAAGGGTTGCTTTAATTATGATGACGATTTTGTTTGCGCTTGTGTCCATGGTATCAGCGGGCGCGGCAATCAACGGCTTTCTGCGCAGAGAATACAGCGACAACGCGCAGTTTTTTGTTGCCTACCCCGCAGGAAGCCCCACAACGATTGAACATGAATATTATCTCCCAAATCCGCCGAGCGGTTATAAACAAAGCCAAAAAGAGCGCCTTGCAAATGAAGTGATAACATATTATACCAACACCGACATCAACAAGGTTTTAACTTTCTCCCAGCAAGTCAGAGACAGTTTCAATGAACATTTCGACAACAAAAGGTCAACTTTTGAGGGCATAAATATAAACGGTCATTACGGCATATATATCAGCTTTAAAAACGAGGGCGAAAGTTTTCTTGTGTGGGATAACGAGGATTATGTTCTCGAAATTTCAGGACCTTTCACCAAAGAAGAACTGATAAATTTAGCTAAAAGTGCCAAATATTAAATTTTTGCTCACAAAAACGGTGTTACTTTACTTTTATGTTATAGAAAGGCAAAACAATAAACCTCGCCTGCTCTGAAAATTTTTGTACTCCTATAAACATTTTCAAGACTATCTGTTGGTTTTACGGCATGCGCGGTTTAATTGCATAGCCTTTCGGGCAAACCGCACCTGCCGTGCATAAATCTCACATTCTGCTGACAAACTAATAATTTCCGCTAAGCATCAAACCACAAAAGCTTTGCCGTTTAAACAACATGCAAGCCTGATTTTCCCGACAACTTTAAAACATAGGCTTTGACGTTTCAGCAAGTATTTCCGCATTTCTCTCTTAAATCTTTAATCAAGAGTTTAAAGCACGGCAGGCGCTGTTTTTATGAACACATCCATAGTTTCAAAAACCTTTTTTTCACATTACAAAAATCCGCCGTCAGCAAGGCGGATTTTCATTTTGGTTGATTAGTCGATTAAAGTTCGGCATAGATTTAAAAAATCGTCTTGACAAATCCGAACTTATGTGTTATAATTAACTGTAATGGAAATGCCGCTGTGGCGAAATAGGCAGACGCAAGGGACTTAAAATCCCTCGGAGTAACATCCGTACCGGTTCAAGTCCGGTCAGCGGCACCATTTAGAAATAAGATGTTAGATGTAAGAGGTAAGAATTTGTACCGAACAGTTGTTCGCTCATTTCTTACCTCTTACTTCTTATTTCTTACATCTAAAGGGGCAATTCAATTTTGCTTCGCAAAACCGTAAAAATGCGCCACTCCCCGAAAAGTGGTTTTGGTATATAGGTTAGACAACTTAGAGGTTAGAGTTTTGAACTCTGACCTCTTTCTTCTTTATTGTATTATACGTTATATTCAGCAAATAACCTCTTACTTCCGCCGGGCAATTTCAAAGCAAAACGCGCCCCGATAATTCGGAGCGCGTCAAAGGAGTACTGCAAAATGAAGAAGTTTGCGAGATTATCTCTTCTTACGGTAAACAACAACTGCTGCGCCTGCGAGAGCTACAAGTCCGAGCGTCATAGCAATACCGCCGAAGCCCGTTTCAACGTTGTTTTCCTTGTCGGAACCGGTTGAGCTTGATGAGCTGCTTGAGCTAGAGCTGCTCGGTGTAGAGCTGCTAGATGAGCTTGATGAGCTGCTTGAGGTGCTGGAGCTGCTTGAACTTGAAGAACTTGAGCTTGACGAGCTGCTTGATGAGCTGGAGCTGCTTGAGCTACTTGATGAACTGCTGCTTGACGAGCTTGATGTTGTGTTGTCGGCAAGCGTTCCGTCTGTTGTTACAACATACTCGCTGAAATGCTCGGTTTCAAATACGATAGTATTACCTACGATTGTCGCGTTCATTTTCGTGTATGTGCCGTTAGCTTCTACGCGGAAAACATAAATAGTCTTGCCGCTGAACTTTTCGGGAACGGGGATTTTTACGGTAACTTTGCCGCCGTCAGGCTGAACTGTTGTGCCGTCAGCTTTCTTGAAAGAAATCTCGTAAGTAACCTTTGTATCGTCAGTCTTGTCCTCAACTGCCTTTACGGAAAGCGCCGCGCCGTCAGCTATTACGCCCTCGTTTGCTGAAGCATTAACGCCGTTGTCGGAATAGTCAACTACACCAACTTCCGTTGCGGGTTCATCTGCCTCACCGCCGTAAGTTACAAAATAGGTCTTGTCGCCTTTCTTTGCGAGGAAC
>CANQOJ010000198.1 GCA_947625455.1 uncultured Clostridia bacterium
AAGGCACTAAGAACGCAAGGGGGAAAACTTTTGAAAAAGTTTTCCCCTTGAACCCCTGTTGTCAGTTGACAGTGTACGCATTATGCGCTTGCGCGCAAAACGCTGTGGACAGTAATCAGTAAATGTGCCGCTTCGCGGGAATTTAGATTGTTTTTAGATTTAGGAGAGCGTAATTCTGTTGAGGAATTACGCTCTTTTGGTTCAAAAACAATCTAATAACATTCACGAAGTGAATACCATAACTGAATACTGTCCACAGCGTTTTGCGCGCAAGCGCATAATGCGTACACTGTATACTGTCGTCGCGTGGTTTTTTCAGTTTTTTGCAGATTTTTGTGTGAAAATGCTAAAGTTAAGAGGATTTCTGACGATAATTATATTGAGGGGAATATTGTACCCTATTGCAATTAACAAAAGTTAAGGAGGTCGGCATTTATGGAGATAAAAAGAGTAAACGGAGTAATTTCAACGTACACCGCAAATAAAACTTCCGCGCCGAAAAAGCCGACAGCACCGTCCGCAGTTAAGAATACGGATAAGGTTGAGTTCGGTTTTGAAAACGCTATCGCTAACGCAAAGGCGCAGATTGCCGCGGAGATAAAAGCGGACGCAACGCCTGCGGAACTTGTCGAGGCGGCTCATGAAGCGGAAAACAAGGATAACGCGGTTGAACTCGCGGCTCTTATTCTTATGGGGTGAAAATATGGACATAACGACGGCAAAAGCTGTTGTAAAATGCTTGGAAATAAACGTTGATTTTTACAGAGATTTGACGGTCTTTCTGATGAAGAAGCATACGAAGATTTTGGCGGACGATCTTAACTGGCTGACAAATTCGCTGAATGACGAACAGGCGTTTGTGATGAAAAGCCGTTCAATGGAAGAAAAGCGGCTTGCGCTGTTCAACGGTCTGGGGTTAGGCAATAAAAGCCTGAAAGAGCTTTCGGCCGAAGCTCCCGATGAATATAAAGCAAAGCTTACAATGCTCGCAAATCAGCTTGAGGAGCTTGTCGGGAGCATAAAACAGATAAACGAGGAAACTACCGAGCTTGTAAAGCGAAAGCTTGACAATCAAAAGGAGTTTGTAGAGCGGGCGGGATTTCTTGAACGCCCCGAAACATATGACAAAAACGCGTCTAAGGTTGCGGGAGGAAAATCCGCTCCCCCAAAAACGATAAGACAGGTTTAACGAGGTGGAAATATGCGTCCTACATTTATGGCATTTGAAATTCAGAAACGCACTTTGCAGATGTCGCAGAAGTGCATTGATATTGTCGGCAACAACATTTCAAACATCAAAACTCCCGGATATACAAGACAGCGCGTTGACTTGTACGCCGAGTACATTTCCGGTCAGCCGAATGTCGGCTGGAACAGTCCTAACCAGACGCTTTCAATTGCAGGTCAGGGTGTGAACTCCTACGGCGTCAGCCAGATTCGCGATATATATATCGACAAGAGATACCGTTCAAATGTTGCGACAGAAGCAGAGACGGAGAAAATGACGCAGATTTTGTCCGACATTGAGGACGTTCTGGACGATTTTGAGAATGACGGCTTGCAGTATTTCACTCAGCAGTTCTTCAACTCCCTCCAGAAGTACTCGGAGGAAAAACCCGACAGCAAGGACATAGCGACTGTTGTTGTAAACAACGCAAAGAACCTCTGCAACCTCTTGAACGTTTATTCGGGCGAGATAAGCGAGATTGAGAAAACCTACACGACTGAACTCAGTGACACGCTTGATTATATAAACAACATGGTCGCGGAGATGAACAAGCTTAATCAGAGGATTGAGCGCGAGAAGTTCCATTATAACGAGGAGTACGGTCCGAACGAGCTTTACGACGAGATGAACCTCTATATAGACGAGCTTGCGACCTACGGAAATATAAGCGTCACCCAGCATGAAAACGGAAAGTTTTCTGTTGAAATGGGCGGGATTACGCTGCTTGACGGCGTGCATGACAAGACAAACCGCATTCTGATGAAAGACTATGATGTTTACGGACAGGCGGATCTGTACTGGGAAAGCGGAGAAGATCTGGTGCTTGAATCGGGAAGCATAAAGGGCTATGTCGATATGATTAACGGCAACGGCGTTTATGCCACAGGTCATCAGAACGGCTACCACGGTATCGCGTACTTCAAGAGCGCGATTGACGAGTTTGCCAGAACGCTTGCTAATACGTTCAACAACGCAAACGGCGGTTACGAAGATGAATACAGGAATATGTTCAGCGCGGACGAAGAGGGCGCGCTTATCACAGCGGCAAATATCCACGTTTCGGACACTTGGCTTCAGGATCCGACAATGATAGGCATGGTAAGAAAGTTCGATCCCATGACGGGACTTTACAACTACGGCTATGACGAGATAATCGACGAGGTAACGGGTGAAGTTACGCTTCAAAACAGCAACGTCCTCTACCTTATCTCACAGTTTGACAATCACGACCTGACTTTCGGTACGGCGCATGACTTCTCCGGCAGTATATACGAGTATATCTCGTTCATTTCAGACAGGCTTGCGGAAACAATCAGCTACGAGTCCAGCCGTCATGAAACGGCAGTTACGACGGTTGACACACTGCTTGACGCGAGAGATGAAATTTCAGCGCCCGACTTTAACGAAGAGGGCATAAATATGATGAACTACCAGAAGTGGTTCAGCGCTTCTTCAAGACTTACGACAACGATTGACGATATGCTTGACAAGCTTATTAACGGCACGGGCAGAGTCGGACTTTAACTGACGGGAGGCATAACCGATGAGAATAACTAACTCGACAATAATGAGAGGCTTTGACCGCAATTTAAACAGAACGGGAAAGCTGAAAAGCGATTCAATGTCGCATATTATGGGCAACAGAAGCTTCTTTAGAGCAAGCGAAAACCCGCTTGACGCCGTAAAGGCTCTCAATGTCAGAAAGTCGCTGTATTACACCGCGCAGTATACCGACAACTTGAAAGTTGCGGATAAGTTCTACACGGAAGCCGAAACGTCGCTGCTTGCGGTTTCGGAAAAGCTCCAGACAGTCCGCGAGACGCTTGTTGCCGCGTGCAATTCGGGCATTAAGAGCAACGAGGAGTATAATATTTACGCTCAACAGCTTGAAACGTTCGCTCAGCAGATGTGCCAGATATTCAATACCGACACTGCGGGCAGAGCAATATTCGGCGGTTCAAGCGACGACGGACAGCCGTTCGTTATACAGTATGACGCAAACGGCGTGCCCACAACGGTAACTTACCACAACACTCCCGTAAACGCATACACCGATTACAAAAGTTTCCCGTATTCAAGCGAGGTGCTTGCGGATATAGGTTTAGGTCTTTCGGTAAACCAGGAAACTCACTATATTGATCCCCAGACGGGCTTGAAGATTTCGTTTAACGGCCCTGAGGTTACGGGTTGCGGTACGGACGGAGGCACTGCGGATATTGATATGTCGTCTGTGCTTCAGGGCAAGGAGTATTCGCTTGACGTTTACTGCAACAATATCAAGAAAACCGTAATCTTCAAGGGCGGCGCTGACGGCGCTGAAACGGCGAAGAATATTGCGGACGCGCTCAACAAGGAGTTCAGAAAGTCAAAACTCACGTTCACCGTCAATGACCAGGGCGTTATCACAAACGGCGAGGGCAATAACGTATCGCTTATAAATAGCAAGGACGCGCAGAATACGCTGTCATTTGACAACAACTACGGTTATTCAAACCGTTTCAAGTTCAACCTTGACAGCCTTACTGACGGTCAGCAGTATACCGTAAAAGTCACGGTAGGCGATGAAGCCAAGGACATCACTTTCACAGCGGGCGCAGATGAAGCGGAAAATGCAGAGATTATTCAGAAGGCGCTTGACGATGCGTTTGGTACAACAGAGATTAAAGACGAAACCGGCGCTGTTGTAAAGACGGTAAGCAATGTAAACCTTTTAGATGACGGCTCGGTAACCTGCGAGGGAAAGAACGTAAAGCTGTCGGAAACAACGAGAGATGACGGTGTTGAAACGCCTGCGTTTGAAAGGCAGAAGTCTTTCTCGAATAACTACATTCAGCTTACTCTTGACGCGGCAAAGGCGCTTAGAAACGGCGATATTGACTATGCAAACGCCTGCGTTGACAGAATAGTAAAGTCAAACGAAAACCTGCTTGTCGAAATAGCAAACCTCGGCTGTAATGAAGATTTCATCAGCT
>CANQOJ010000199.1 GCA_947625455.1 uncultured Clostridia bacterium
GAAGAACTGCGGACGATAGTTGGAAACGAACGGAGTATGACGTCCGCCCTCTTCCTTCTTGAGGACGTAAACCTGACCGCTGAACTTGGTGTGCGGGTGGATTGAACCGGGCTTGCAGAGAACCTGTCCGCGCTCGATTTCATCACGGGTGATACCACGGAGAAGTGCGCCGATATTGTAACCTGCTACTGCCTTGTCAAGGCTCTTGTGGAACATTTCAAGACCTGTGATAACGGTGCTCTTAGGCTCGGTAGTAAGACCGGTAATCTCAACAGTATCGCCAACAACAGCAGAACCTCTCTCAACACGTCCTGTTGCAACAGTACCACGGCCGGAAATGGTCATAGTGTCCTCAACAGGCATAAGGAAAGGCTTAGCGTCGTCACGCTCAGGAGTAGGAATATACTCGTCAACAACGTCCATAAGCTTCTTGATGCAAGCATATTCGGGAGCGTTAGGATCCTTGGACTCGCTGTCAAGAGCTTTCTTTGCGGAACCGCAAACGAACTGAACGTTCTCGAAGCCGTTGCTTGCAAGGATATCCTTAAGGTCCTCTGTAACGAGTTCCAACATTCCGTCGTTGTCGTTGTAATCGCCTGTTGCGCTGTCGTACTCAACGCCGTCAACGTCGTCGCACTTGTTTACGAAAACAACAATTGCGGGAACGCCAACCTGGCGAGCGAGAAGAATGTGCTCCTTGGTCTGAGCCATTGCGCCGTCAGTACCTGCAACAACGAGGATTGCGCCGTCCATCTGTGCTGCGCCTGTAATCATGTTCTTGATATAGTCAGCGTGTCCGGGGCAGTCAACGTGTGCATAGTGACGCTTGTCAGTCTTGTACTCAACGTGAGCAGTGTTGATTGTAATTCCGCGCTCTCTCTCCTCAGGAGCCTTATCGATCATATCATAAGCCTCAAACTGAGCCTGACCTTTAAGGGCGAGGTACTTTGTAATAGCAGCGGTAAGAGTGGTCTTTCCGTGGTCAACGTGACCGATAGTACCGATGTTTACGTGGGGTAAGCTGGAATCATATTTTTCCTTAGCCATTGGTATTTCCTCCTTTTAAATCACAGAGCTTTACGCTCAAACTTATTATAATAATATTTTACTATATTTTCCGCCGAAAATCAAGTAGTTTTTTCATCCGGCGAAAAATTTTGCCATATCAGTCGCCCTGCTTGCGCTTGGACATAATGCCCTCGGCGATTGACTTAGGAACTTCGATATAGCTGTGCGGTTCCATAACGTAGTTTCCGCGTCCCTGCGTCTTTGAACGCAAGTCGTTTGAATAACCGAACATTTCGGACAGCGGAACAAGCGCGGTTACCTGAACATTGCCTGTTCTGGTTTCCTGGTCCTGGATCATGCCTCTGCGCGAGTTGAGGTCGCCGATAACGTTTCCGATATAATCATCGGGAACGACAACAACGACTTTCATAATCGGCTCAAGGATAATCGAATGCGCCTGCTTTAACGCTTCCTTGATAGCCATAGAACCCGCGATCTTAAACGCCATTTCAGACGAGTCAACCTCGTGGTAAGAACCATCGTAAAGCTCTACCTTAAGGTCAACAACGGGATAGCCTGCGAGAACACCCGCATTGAGCGCGCCCTGGATACCCGCGTCAACGGCAGGAATGAACTCCTTGGGGATTGCGCCTCCGACAACGTTGTTGATAAACTCGTAGCCCTTGCCGCTTTCGTTCGGATAAACGCGGATCTTAACGTGACCGTACTGACCTGAACCGCCCGACTGACGCTTATATTTCATATCAACGTCAGCGTTGCCCGTAATAGTTTCCTTATACGCAACCTGCGGTGCGCCGACATTTGCTTCAACCTTGAACTCGCGGAGAAGTCTGTCCACGATAATTTCGAGGTGAAGTTCGCCCATGCCCGCGATAATGGTCTGACCTGTCTCGGCGTTTGTCCACGTCTTAAAGGTCGGATCTTCTTCTGCGAGTTTAGCGAGTGCAATTGCCATTTTCTCCTGACCTGCCTTGGTCTTAGGCTCGATGGCCAAATCGATAACAGGCTCAGGGAACTCCATAGATTCAAGGATAATCGGGTGCTGTTCATCACAGAGAGTATCGCCCGTTGTCGTGTACTTAGTTCCGACAACAGCCGCTATATCTCCGCACGGACAAGCGTCGATATCCTGTCTGTGGTTTGAATGCATCTGGAGTATACGTCCCATACGCTCGTTCTTATCCTTTGTGGAGTTAAGAACTGTCGTACCTGCGTCAACATAACCCGAATAAACTCTGAAGAAGCAGAGTTTTCCGACAAACGGATCTGTCGCTATCTTGAACGCCAGCGCCGAGAACGGCTGGTCGTCGCCTGCATGACGCTCTTCCTCTTCGCCCGTTTCTGGGTTTACGCCCTTGATTGACGGGATATCGAGAGGAGACGGCATAAAGTCAACGATTGCGTCAAGAAGCTTCTGTACGCCCTTGTTTCTGTAAGATGTTCCGCAGGTAACGGGAACGAACTTGTTTTCAATAGTGCCTTTTCTGATGGCTCTCTTAATTTCTTCCGCTGTAAAATCAGCACCCTCGTTTTCGAGGTATCTTTCCATGAGGTCGTCGTCAAGTTCAGCTACCTTTTCAAGCAGGTTTGCTCTGTACTCGGCAGCCTTTTCTTTCATATCCTCCGGAATTTCCTCAACGCGCATATCTTTTCCGAGGTCGTCATAATAGATATCCGCATTCATTTCAACGAGGTCAATGATGCCCTTAAAGCTAGCCTCAGCGCCGATAGGGAGCTGAATAGGAACGGCATTGCATTTAAGTCTGTCGTGCATCATATTTACAACGTTGTAAAAATCAGCGCCCATAATGTCCATCTTATTAACATAAGCCATTCTGGGAACGTGATAGTTGTCAGCCTGACGCCATACTGTTTCAGACTGCGGCTCAACGCCGCCCTTTGCGCAGAATACAGTAACCGAGCCGTCAAGCACGCGGAGCGAACGCTGTACCTCAACCGTGAAGTCAACGTGTCCGGGAGTATCTATAATATTGATACGGTGCTCTTTCCAAAACGCGGTTGTAGCGGCAGAAGTAATCGTAATGCCTCTTTCTTTCTCCTGCTCCATCCAGTCCATTGTGGACGCGCCCTCGTGAGTTTCACCCATTTTATAGTTTACGCCGGTATAAAACAGGATACGCTCAGTAGTTGTCGTTTTGCCCGCGTCGATATGAGCCATGATACCAATATTACGAGTCATTTCAAGAGTTACGTCTCTCTTCATACTTTCCTCCGTAATATCAAACGATATTTGTTACTGTATTACCACTTGAAATGAGCAAAAGCCTTGTTTGCTTCCGCCATTTTGTGAGTGTCCTCGCGCTTCTTGAATGCTCCGCCCTGGCTGTTTATAGCGTCGCATATCTCGTTTGCGAGACGTTCTTTCATTGTCTTTTCGCTGCGCTGACGGCTGTATGTCGTTATCCAGCGCAATCCGAGAGTTCTTCTTCTCTCAGGGCGGACTTCCATAGGAACCTGATACGTTGCACCGCCGACGCGTCTTGCCTTAACTTCGAGCTGGGGCATGATGTTTTCCATTGCCTCCTCGAAAGCTTCAAGCGCATCTTTTCCTGTCTTTTCAGCGACAATCTCGAACGCACCGTATACGATTTTCTGGGCTACGCCCTTTTTTCCGTCAAGCATGATATTGTTGATAAGTCTTGTTACCAACTCCGAACCGTAAAGCGGATCGGGAAGAACCTCACGCTTGGGAACATTACCTCTTCTTGGCACTTTACTTCCCTCCTTCAGAAAATTTTGAAATCATCGGTACTCGAAAGCAATCCAATCACTTCCGCTGTCCAAAAAAAGGCGTATATCCTTTAGAAATAATGCCTTTTTATGTCAGCTTTCGGCGACGAAATTACGCTTTCTTTCCTGCCTTAGGACGCTTTGCTCCGTACTTGGAGCGTCCCTGCATTCTCTTGTCAACGCCCTGTGCGTCGAGCGTACCTCTTACGATGTGGTAACGCACACCGGGGAGATCCTTTACACGTCCGCCTCTTATAAGCACAACGGAGTGTTCCTGCAGTTTGTGTCCTATGCCGGGAATGTACGCCGTAACTTCGTAACCGTTTGAAATCTTAACTCTGGCAACCTTTCTCATAGCCGAGTTAGGCTTTTTAGGAGTCTGAGTTCTGA
>CANQOJ010000200.1 GCA_947625455.1 uncultured Clostridia bacterium
GGGTGTGACAACTTTATTATAACAGATCTCAACCACTTTTTCTATATCTTTTGTCTCACATCTATTGTAACATAACACTTGCAGCTATTGAAAAAACAGAAATTATATTGACAGGGTAAGGTTATTGTGATATAATTAGGATGTGGTATGGTGAGATTTACCAAAAATAGGTTTTGGAAGAAAGATTATCTTGCCGCAGCAATCGAAGTTTACTTCGGCTGTAAAGTTTTATTGAAAAACAGAGGTGGTGTATTATGATCAATCAGCAAAAAACCAAAGCGTCCCACGGCAAAAGACCGTTGTTGTTAAAAGTAATTGCCTTGACGCTTACTCTGGCGCTCCTTGTAGGGTTGGTATCGGACAACAATGTTTCTACATATGCCAGAGCGGCAGAGGACGACTTTAATGTCTACAATTATATTGCAGACAACATTTTAACTGACGGAACAAGTGCAAACAACAGGCTTCATTTCTACCTTGACGAATTTGAATCCCATGCGGAGATATGGAGCAAATCAATGTCAAAAGACTTTTCCGATAAAGTCCGCGCGTGGGAAACTATCAACGTTGCGCTTGATCCTTCATCGGCTTTGGATAAGCCTATTGACGCACGGGGATATTATGTATCCATTATAATGGATATGTTGAAAGTGACGTACGACAATAAGGATTCGGTGCTTGACAAACTTGTTGACGGGAAAGTTAAAAATGCTTCAAAGATTTACTCAGGTTTTGCAAAAGCATTCAAGGAATACAGCAACATGGATCTTGAAGCATATCTTAAGAAAACCGAACACACTGAAGACGAAGAAGCCCTGCTTCTTGCGGCGCAAAAGAAGTATCTGAAGGATAATAAATTCGTTACCTCCGGTCAAAGTGTTGACGATTTATTAAAAGCAATCAAAGCCGGAAAAAAGGCCGAGGAATATACCGAAACATTTCTTTCTTACTGCGCCCTTGCTGACGTCAGCAAGGAATGGTGTACCTGCGTTAAAAAGATGCGCGCTCATTGCGACAGCAGCAATACTATGCTTTGCAGCGCTCTCGACATTATAATCGAACAGCTGGAATCCGACAGTACATTGGACGCCGTATACCAGACTGCGATTGATTTATTAGAGGCAGGCGAAGTTTATTTTACTAAAAAAGCCGTAGACAAGCTGTGGGACACAGTGACAGGTCCGATAGGTCAGGCCGCAAACTGGGGTCAGGCTATCGGCGGCAGTATATCTAACTTCTTGTTTGGCACAGATAAGACCGTAGAAGCATATTATACGGTCAATGCATACTGTATTGTCTTAAACTTGTTTAAGCAGTCGTTTAATGACATTAAACAACAATACCTCAGCAATCCGACAACTGAAAACGCTACGCTTTTCCTGCGTGCTGTAAGCTTATATTTCAGCCTCCTCAAGACGGGCGAAAAATTCGGTATGGAATTTGCGGACGTAATGTATACCGGCGGAATAATAAATCTGATTTTCAGAAGTCAAGGCGAATATGAAGAAACAAAAGATAGAAGCGACTTCTTTTTGCAATCCATAGATACTGCTTATGCTTTTATTATGTCATCATGGCTCTCTGATCTTTATAATGATGAAACAGTTCCGAATAATATTGACTTGTATAACGAATATATCAAGTATTATGAAAATATAGATGTCGGCGGCACATATATACCCGTAGGCAGCGTCAGCTTTGAAAAGGACTCTGTCGAATGGGGTGTAAACGATTATGAATTTAAAGGCGCTGAATGTACTGTATCCCCAAGTAATGCTATCTGCAAGGAAATTATTTATTCAACTACCGACAAAAACGTAGCAGAAATCACCAGTACTGGCGATGTAATAGTACGCGGCGTTGGAACTTGCACTATTACAGCCTCTGCATTAGATAACGAAGAAATATATGACACTCTGAACGTTACTGTTGTAGAAGGAAAAGGCGCGGACAGCTTATCAATGGAAGAAGTCAGAATTATCACTCCTTCTTCGGCTGAAGAGGAAACTCAACAAAGCGTTTTGTATTTCACTCTGCTCTCAAATGATACTTATGAAGTTTTTGGATTAGATGATGAAAATTTGAAGGAAACATTGACAGAGGTAACCATACCGCCGTATTATAATGGAAAAAGAGTTTCGGCTATCGGCAGACGAGCTTTTAAAGGATATAAACTTTTATCATCTGTTACAATTCCGGAAACTATTGTTAAAATTGATTGGCGTGCTTTTCAAGATTGCACAAATCTTAGAACCATTGTAATACCTAAGAACGTAAGAACAATTGAAAATGGAACTTTTGACGGCTGTACGGCTCTAAAATCTGTAACATTACCTGAAGGACTTACTATGCTCGGAACAACTAATCCTGTTGATGACGGAACTTCCGGTATTTATTGGGGTGTATTTAAAAATTGTACGAGCCTTACATCAATAACAATTCCCAAGAGTACTGTAATAATAGGAAATTATGCATTTAAAGGTTGCACAAATTTAAAATCTGTAACAATACCTAAAAATGTTACGACAATTGGGACTGAAGCATTTAGAAATTGTAAAAGCATTAAATCCATAATAATACCTGATAATGTAATCCAAATTGGGGATTATGCATTTCAAGAATGTCAGAGTTTGAGTGAAGTTGTATTGAATAACGAACTTACATACTTGGGACAGGGAGCTTTTGAGTTTTGCGATAATCTGATTCACATTGAAATTCCGGATAGTATTACAGAATTATATGATAAAACTTTTGCATATTGTGATGGATTGGAAACAGTAATATTACCTGATACATTGACTACAATTAGTGGCAATTTTATAGGTGCTTTTTATGAATGTACAAGTCTTAAATCTATTACTATACCAAATAGTGTAACATTTATTGGTGAGACCGCTTTTCAAGATTGTGAAAGCTTAACATCTGTTGTTATTCCTGAAAACGTTAAAATAGTTAATGGCTTTAAATTCTGTAGCAGATTGGAATATGCGGTAATTTCAGAAGGCGTTAAAACAATTGGCGGCAGTGATTCTAATTTTGATTATGACGGTGCGTTTTATGGATGCGGAAAATTAAGGTATGTAGTAATTCCAAAAAGCGTTGTTTCCATTGAAATGAAAGCATTCTACAACTGTAATAAATTAACAGATGTATATTATGCAGGATCAGAAACCGAATGGAATAATATAACAATCGAAACGTATAACGACGCCCTTAAAAATGCCTCAATCCACTACAATACTACAACTCCTCCTGATAAAAAGTATGACGCGAATATCACTATTCCTCAGACTGTGGGAAGTTCAGTCGACAGTAGTATAAATGTTTCAGTTCGTGATATTTTAGGCAATACCAGCGAATTGTCAGTAGATGAAAACGGCTCTATCAATATTTCAGACATTGCTGACGGAAGTTATACATTCACATTCTCGGCTGATAACTGCGCTTCAAGAGATTATGATGTAACTATTGAAAACGGTGACTTGAGCGGTCTTGAAGACGGCGTTGAACTTCGCCTGTACGGCGATGTTGACAGCGTAGGCGACGGAATTATAGATATAAAAGATGTTGCCTTGGCTAATAAGTACTATAAGACCGGCGAGGGACTTTCGGGATATCTTGCCGAGGTTTCCGATATAAACTGCGACGGCAAGGTAGACATAAGAGATGTGGCTATGATAAACGCACATTTCAAACAAACAGGAAATCTGTGGGAATAAAAGAAAAGGACTATGTATATGAAAAAAATTATATCAACAATAGCTGCGGCGGCAGTGCTAGCGGGCGCTGTTCAGCTGTATTCCGTATCGGCTTCGGATGATGTTACCGAATGTGAATTTAAACTCATTCCCGACAAAAACTATGTTCATGACGGCGAAACTGTTACCTATACTTTTTCAATAAACCCTAACGGCGATGTATACGCGCTGCAGGCATATCTGGAACTTCCTGACGGCTTGCAGCTTGTCGAGGGTTCTGCAAAGCTTGTTGACGGAGTAAAAGAGCAGCTGGCCTGGGATGACCTTGCCGTTTCGAGAAAAGACAGACTTCTGTTTTCGGGATTTACAGCAGAAAATCCTTATACGGATGACGAAGAACTTGAAATTGCAACATTCACATGTACGTTAACTCAAAAAGAAGCAAC
>CANQOJ010000201.1 GCA_947625455.1 uncultured Clostridia bacterium
GGTGTGGCTGTCCGCGCCGATTACGCAGTCGCCCGCGATTACAAGTCCTTTTTCGGGCAAAAGAGCGTGTTCTATTCCTACGTTTCCAACGTCATAATAGTTCAGAATGTCGTATTTATCCGCGAAATTACGGCATTGCTGACACTGTTTAGCCGCCTTGATGTCCTTATTCGGCGTGAAATGGTCCATTACAAGTGAAATCTTAGTCCTGTCGAAAACGCTTGTAAAGCCGTTTTTCTCAAACTCGTTGATAGCGACGGGGCTTGTGATGTCGTTGCCCAACACCATATCAAGCTTCGCCTTAATCAACTGCCCCTCAACAACGCTCTCAAGTCCCGCGTGTTTAGCGAGAATTTTCTGTGTCATTGTCATTCCCATGTGTTTTACCTCCAAATCAAATCATTTTTAAAAACTGCTCTTCGGATATGACCGTAATTCCAAGCTCGTTTGCCTTTGTAAGCTTAGAACCCGCTTCTTCTCCCGCAAGAACATAATTTGTCTTTTTTGAAACCGAACCGCTGCATTTCCCTCCGCGCTGTTCTATCATTTCTTTCGCCTGCTCGCGCTTTAAGGTCGGAAGTGTTCCCGTGATAACGAAAGTAAGTCCCGAAAGCTTGTCCGAAACCTTTTTGCTTTCGTATTTCATATTAAGACCGAGTTCTTTCAGCCTATTGATAAGTTCAATTCTGTGCGGCTCGCGCATTGACGTATAAACCGATTTTGCCAGCACATCGCCAAAGCCGTCTATTGACGAAATTTCTTCTTCGGTTGCTTTCATTATGCCGTCCATATCGCCGAATTTCTCGCAAAGTAATGATGCTCGCCCGCCTATGCCGCGTATTCCGAGAGCGTATATAAGCCTCGGAAGTTCGTTCTGCTTTGACTTTTCAATAGCCGAAATCAAATTTTCAGCCGACTTTTGTCCAAAGCGTTCAAGCGACGTAAGGTCTTGAATATCAAGCGTATACAAATCCGCGACTGTTTTAACAAGACCTGCGTTAATAAGCTGTTCGACAATCGCTTCTCCCAAGCCGTCAATGTTCATTGCGCTTCGTGACGCGAAATGCTCTATTGAATGAAGAATTTGCGCGGGGCAATTCAGGTTTGTGCATCTTATCACCGCGTCGTCGTCATCACGCACTGCTTCAGCGCCGCAGACAGGGCAAATGTCCGGAATATAAAACGGCTCTGAATTTTCCTTATGCGAAACGCTTTTCACAACTTCGGGAATTATATCCCCCGCTTTTCTCACGGCAATTCTGTCGCCTATGCGTATATCCTTTTCGGATATATAGTCCTGATTATGCAAAACAGCGCGTGAAACCGATGTTCCCGCAAGCTGAACGGTGTCGAAAACCGCTACGGGCGTAAGCGCGCCTGTTCTTCCAACGTTAATCTCGATATTATTAAGCGTTGTTTCCTTTTCTTCGGGAGGATATTTGAAAGCAACCGCCCATTTCGGCGTTTTTGCTGTCGCGCCCATTTCCACCCTCAAAGCAAGGTCGTTTACCTTTACAACCGCGCCGTCAATATCAAACGGCAAAGACGTCCTCATCTTCCCTATTTCGGCAATTCTCTCCAAAATTTCGTCAACAGATTTGCAGACCTTGTAATCGGGAATTACCCTGAACCCCTGCTTTTTCAGATATTCAAGGCTTTCGGAGTGAGTTTTGAACTCAATTCCCCTTGCTTGCTGAACATTAAAACAGAATATGTCAAGTCCGCGCTCCGCGGTTATCCTGCTGTCCTTTTGACGGAGAGAGCCTGCCGCGGCATTTCTCGGATTTTTCGGCAATGGCTCGCCGTTTTTCTCCTGCAATTCGCAAAGTTTCCCAAAGCTTTCTTTTGGCATATATACCTCTCCGCGCACCTCTAAAAACGGGATTTCTTCCGCTAATTTCAGAGGTATGGTGCGGATTGTTTTAAGATTTGCGGTTATATTTTCGCCGATAAAGCCGTCGCCGCGCGTTGAACCTCTCGTAAACGCCCCGTTTTCATATTCAAGAGATACCGAAAGTCCGTCGATTTTCGGCTCAACGGTAAACTCGCGCGCTCCCGATTCATACGCGCGGTCAAAAAACGCCTTTACCTCGTCCTCACTGAAAACGTCCTGCAAACTTGCCATCTGAACGGCATGATTTACCTTTTCAAACGTGTTCTGAACAGTGCCTCCAACGCGCTGTGAGGGGGAATTTGCGCTTAAAAGTTCGGGGAAATCCTGCTCCAGACCGATAAGCTCGCGCATATATGCGTCATATTCATCATCTTCAATCGTAGGCGCGTCAAGGTCATAATAGTTTTTATTTGCCTTTTCGAGAATTTCCGTAAGTTCTGAAATCCTCTGTTTTGCCTTATTTTTATCCAAGTCCTCATCTCCGTTAGTTTAATGTTGCTCCGTAATCATTCAGATAGCCGTCTATTTCCTCGCTTGCTATAACGTGAGTATAAGCGTCGGGCACTCTGCCGACAATAACCGTTTCCGCCGCGACAATAGAAGTTGTTACGGGAACTCTTGTTGAAAATCCGGGAATTATTGAGTCAACGTCCGCGCTTATTTCAATTTCTATCCTGTGGAGCGTCTGGTTTATTCCCGCCGAAATAAATCGGCTTATTATTGTTGTAGACGCCAAGCCCACAGGCTCTACGGTCATTCCGATAGTAAATCCCTTTCCGTGGAGAAGCTGTATGCCCAGAAGCGTTCCTACGGGGATTTCAATATCGTATGCCGAAAGCCTTTCTATCTCGCGTTCAAGACGCTGATTTATGCCTGTTTTAAGCTTGTTTATGTTCACCACATTGCTTTCAACAGAGATAACTTCTCCGTCATTGTTTGTGGAGAGCGTGACAAGCTTGCTGTAATCGGTTTCTTCGTTTTCAAGTTCTTCCGCTACGGCTTTGTTTATAAGCCTTGATACTATTTCATGGCATTCATATGCATTCACCGTTTCGATAACATCACGGAAACTCAAATCCACAAGAAGCAGCAGCCCGACCGCCACCATTCCCACAGCAATCAGCTTTAACCCTAGTTTTCTGAAAAAAACGCGCGCTTTTGCCATATAATCACCCCATTCACTATATGTTTATTTCGCGAAAAGGTGATTTAGGACAAGAATTTTAGTTGTTTATAAATGCCGCGAATGCCTTGTATGCCGCGTAAATATCGGTTTTAGCGGTTATTTCAAACGGCGCGTGCATTGACATAACGGGTACTCCGACGTCAATCGTATCAACATTAAGGTTCGCTATATATGCCGCAACAGTACCGCCGCCGCCGATATCCACTTTGCCGAGTTCTCCCGTCTGCCATATCACGTTGTTTTTGTCGAGAAGCGCGCGGATTTCTCCTACAAACTCCGCCGAAGCGTCGCTTGTTCCGCTTTTTCCTCTTGAACCCGTGTATTTTGTAACGCAAACGCCGCCGTTTAATACGCTAGCGTTGTTTTTCTCGAAAACGTCGGGGAATGTCGGATCGTATGCCGCGTTTACGTCAGCCGAAAGGCACCTCGAATTTGAAAGCACCTCTCTGCCCTCTTTTCCAAAACAACCTGCCAAATCTTCAATAAAATACTTAAGATATGCCGAGCGCAGTCCTGTGTTGCCGTCAGAGCCTGTTTCCTCTTTATCCGTGAGTACGGCAACTGCCGTTCTGTTTGGCGTTTTAGCTTCAAGAACAGCCATAAGTTCCGTATATGCGCACACTCTGTCGTCCTGACCATAACCGCCGACAAGACTTCTGTCAAAGCCTATGTCGCAGGCTTTAAACGCCGGTACAGCTTCAAGCTCCGCTGAAAGGAAATCATCTTCTGTTATGCCGTACTTCTCGTTTAAAAGCATAAGCAAATTCAGCTTTACGCGCTCGCTTGCTTCGTCATCTTTAAACGGGCGCGAACCGATTATAAGATTGAGTTCTTCGCCTTTTACCAGTTCGGCTGAGGGGCGTTTCATCTGCGCTGATGCAAGGTGCGGGAGCAAATCCGATACGCAGAACACGGGATCGCCGTTGTCCTCGCCTATGCGGACAACTATCTTACTGCCGTCAGCTTTTATTATCACCCCGTGCAGCGACAGAGGAACCGTAGGCCACTGATACT
>CANQOJ010000202.1 GCA_947625455.1 uncultured Clostridia bacterium
AACCTCGCTTTAGTTCAAATTCCAGCCCCTAGTCTCTTGATTTCTAGTTTCTAAAAGTAGAGCGTAAACCCTCGATAGGTTTACGCTCTACTAATTAAAAACAATCTTAATCGTCCGCGTAGCGTTTTCCGCCGTAGGCGGATAATGCGTGGACACCATGTCTAGCCTCTAGCCTCTTAATCTCTAGTGCCTTGACGTTTCATCAACGCTGTGGTTACTCGTCAGCTTCACCATCCGGTTCATCCCAGTTATGCCAAACATTCTGCACATCATCATTGTCGTCAAGCGCTTCAAGCAGAAGCCCCATTTTCTTCAGTTGGTCTTCATCTGTAAGCGTTGTGTATGTTGACGGCACCTGCTCTGCTTCCGCGGAAATGACGTCATATCCCCGCTTCCTCAGTTCCTCCGCCACGACGTCAACCGCACTCGGATCTGTCGTTATCTCAACAACCCCGTCCTCAAACGAGAAATCGTCCGCACCCGCTTCGAGAATGTCCTCCATTGCCTTATCTTCGTCAATATCGCCGTCCTCGTTGTTAAGGACAATAACGCCCTTTAACGAGAACATAAACGACACGCAGCCCGTTGTTCCCATATTTCCGCCGAATTTGTCGAAATAATGGCGGACTTCACCCGCAGTGCGGTTCCTGTTGTCCGTAAGGCAGTCAACTATGACCGCAACACCGCCCGGTCCGTAACCCTCGTAAACGCAGTTTTCATAGTCGTTTTTCTCCGCGTCGCCTGCCGCTTTTTTAAGCAGACGGTCTATGTTGTCATTGGGAATGTTGTTCGACTTTGCTTTCTGAACAAGCGCGGCAAGTTTAGAGTTGTTGGCAGGATCAGCGCTTCCTGTTTCCTTAATGCACACAAGTATCTCGCGGCTTATCTTTGTGAACACCTTTGCGCGTGCGCCGTCCTTTTCGCCCTTTTTGCGCTTTATCGTACTCCATTTTGAATGTCCCGACATAATATTCTCCTTTTTGATATGTTAATTTAAATGCTGTAAATACAAACACCTAAAATATATTATACAACATTTTTCCCTGCTTGTCAATAATTTTTCTTACGCTTGACAAAAACGTCATATTGTGGTATCATAGAGTTGATAATAGGCGTATTGCAAGTAAAATAAATCGGGATTTAAAGGAGCGTTTGCTATGGAGTTTTATGAAGTGATAAACAACAGAAAAACTGTTCGTGAGTTTGAAGATGAGCCTATCCCAACACAAATTATTGAAAGAATAATAGCCGCCGCGTTCAAAGCGCCTACAAATGACCATATGAGAGACTGGCATTTTATAATTGTCAGAGATAAAAATGTCACGGCTAAACTGCTTGACATAATACCTAAAGGAATATCTGACGATGACATGGAAGCATTGATCAAGGATTGGAATTTGAGCGACATTTTACAGCAGGAATGTTACAGAAACGCTGTTCCAAAGCAATACAGAATGTTATTTGACGCTTCTGCAATAATTATTCCCTTGCTTAAACAAAAAACCGATATTCTTCACCCTGATAATATTTCACATCTCAATGGTTTTGCATCTATCTGGTGCAGTATAGAAAATATATTTCTTTCCGTAACGGCAGAGGGATACGGCTGCAATTTAAGAGTACCTCTCGGAAATGAAGAAGAATATGCAAGAGATGTTCTCGGATTTCCAAACGATTACTTTATGCCTTGCTTTATCGGTATAGGTAAGCCAAAAAGTGACGTTGCGCCTGTAAAACAGAAAGAGATCAATATTAAGGAACGAATACACTGGGATAAATTCTGATTTACAAAAACTCTTGGAGCAGTGAATAAAATGCAGAAAATGTTGGGATACGTCCGCAGGGCTTGTCAGGAATTTGACCTTATCGAGGACGGAGATAAAATAGCGGTCGGGGTGTCGGGCGGCAAGGACAGCCTTGTGCTTTTGTGCGCGCTGGCGAAAATGCGCCGTTTTTATGAAAAGAAGTACGAGGTATATGCCGTCACTATTGATCCTAAATTCGGCGGAGTTGAGGGCAATTATTCGGCAGTTGAAAGCCTATGCAAAGAACTTGACGTGCCGTATAAAATAGTAAAGACCGATATAGGGGAGATTGTTTTCGATATAAGAAAGGAAACAAACCCCTGTTCGTTGTGCGCAAAAATGCGCAGAGGAGCGCTGTGCGACGCGGTGAAAGAAATGGGGTGTAATAAACTTGCCCTTGCCCACAACAACGACGATGCAATCGAAACGTTTATCATGAACCTATTTAACGAGGGCAGGATAGGCTGTTTCGCGCCGATTTCGTATCTTTCGAGAATGGGCGTTACGGTCATAAGACCGCTTGTTTTCGCACCTGAAAGCGCCGTGATGTCATGTGCAAAGCGAAACGCGCTCGAAATTGTCAAGAGCAAATGCCCCGTAGACAAAACCACAAAACGCCAGTGGACAAAGGAGTTTCTGCGGCAGCTTGAACATAACGACCGTGGCATTAAAGAGCGCATTTTCGGCGCAATGCGCAGAGCGGGCATTGACCGTTGGGGATTTAAGGAAAACAAGGAGCGATAATTATGAAAAAGCAAGTGAAATTGAACAGCAAAAAACCCGAAAAACCAAATCCCGTGAAAAGCATTTTCGCCGCAGAATACTGCACGGGGAAAACGCTTATGGCGGTGACGGTGCTTAAGATGTTCGAGATGATACTGGTAACGATTTTCGGGCTGTTTCTCGGCATTTTCGCGCCGCTAAGCGTGTTTCTCGGCGCGGAAGATCCTTTGCCCGAAGCGATAAGGGCGGGAGTTGTCTGGCTTATATCTTCGGCGCTGTATATTGTGGGATTTTTCGCGCTTATGCTTGGCAATTCAAAGATAGCGCTGATTATACAGTGCGTTGCTTCAGTCGGCACGCTTATCACATATTCTTCGTATCAGGAACTTTATGCCGACGATCCGAATTTTATGGGACCGACATTACTTTATATGCCGTGCATTTTTATCACGTTGTTCACACTTGCAATAATGCTTGCGATAAATATGCCGAAGTGGCTTGACAAACGGCAGAAAACGCTTAATGAAAAAGCGCCGAGCATTCTCGGTGATGATAATGAAAAGGAGTGATCATATGGCGACAATCATTAACAATGAAGAAAGGTTTCATCTGAAAATCAAGAACGGAGATGTCGGACGTTACGTCATTCTTCCCGGCGATCCGGGGAGAGTGCCGATTATTGCGGAAAAGCTTGAAAATGCCGTGCAGATTGCACAAAACCGCGAATACAATGTCTACACGGGTTACCTTTCGGGAACAAAGGTCAGCGTATGTTCTACTGGAATAGGCGGGCCGTCCGCGGCGATTGCGGTTGAGGAACTTATCGACAGCGGCGCTGATACGTTCATAAGAGTAGGAACAAGCGGGGGAATTGAACTTTCGGTTTTCGGCGGCGACCTGATAATAGCCGAAGCGGCGATACGCGCCGAGGGAACGTCATATGAATACCTGCCGCAAGGTTATCCCGCGCTTGCGGATTTCAGCGTGACATCTGCGCTTGTAAAATCAGCTGAAAAACTTTCGGGCAGCGAACAGGGAACACGGTATCACGTCGGCGTTGTCCACAGCAAGGACAGCTTTTACGGCGAAACAAACCCCGAACGCTCGGCAGTCTGCGATAACATCACAAGCCGTTGGAACAGCTATGTAAAGTGCGGGTGCCTTACAAGCGAAATGGAGTGCGCGGCTATTTATTCGGTATGCACCTCGCGTTCAACAGTTGAAAAGAGGATAAGGTGCGGAGGAGTCTTGACGGCACTCTGGAATGCCGAGCGCTCAAAGAAAAATCTCCCCGATACCGTGTGCAATTCAAGCGAAAGAGCCATTCAGTGCGCCATTGATGCAATAAAAACGTTGATTCAAGAGGATAGCAATTGAAAGTACGCCAAAAGGTGGTTTTAGCAAGGGGAAAACCTTTTGAAAAAGGTTTTCCCCTTGAACCCCTTTTCAAAACTTTCTATTATGGCTGATAGTGGTGAGGTTCTTTGGCGCATAAAAGAAAAACAGCGTTTAATTCAAAACAACGTTGGCGATATAAAGTTTTTTGAAAAGGAGTCCAGAGGGA
>CANQOJ010000203.1 GCA_947625455.1 uncultured Clostridia bacterium
AACCAAGAAAAGTGACGCTTTTTCATAATGATACCTCCTAAAAGAAATTAACAAACCAAGTAATTATTTCCTCTACCACGCTTAAATTGATTTCGTAAATAATATATTTACCTCGTCTATGTGTGCGAACCAAATCTGCCTCTTTTAATATAGATAAATGTTTAGAGATAGCAGCATCAGAAATAGCGAATTTATCAGAGATCTCTCCGGCAGATTTGCTTCCATCTTTTAGCAATTGCAATATTTCTCGCCGTGTTGGATCCGATACAGCTTTCAGAATTTTATCCATAACCTATTCCTTAGCTATTGATTTTCGAATTCATTTAACCATATGGTTAAATGAATAATACCTTCTAATTTTTATTATAACATCTTTTATCAATTATCGCAATATAAATAATTAACAAATTTTAATAAAAATTAAAAGAAAATATAGCACTTTTGAACAATTTTTGATTTTCGACTCGAACAAAAAAGCAATCTTTTATTTATATTTTTGTTTTTAAACTCGGCATTCCGTTGTTGATCAAAATTCTGTAAAACGTTTATTTTTAATTTATTTTAGCAGAGTAAATTGGCACTTTTTGACAATTATTGTATCCAAAGTTTGTGCATTTTTTGTATTGACAAAGAAAAAATAATCCTATATAATATATTACAGTAAACGTAATTACAGTAAACGTAATAAAGAAGGTGAGAAATTGAGGGACAATATAAAAGGCGGTGCGCTGACCGAAGTCACATTCTTCATTTTGCTTGCACTTTACAAGCCTAAACACGGATATGCGATAATGCAGTTTGTTGAAGAGAAGACCGAGGGTCGCCTGACGCTTGGAGCGGGAACACTGTACGGCGCGCTTTCATCTCTGGAAGAAAAAGGCTGGATAAGTCCTTGCGGGGATACAGACGGGCGCAAAAAGGAATACCTTATCACTGACGCGGGAAAAGCTGTCTGCGATAAGGAAATTGTCAGATTAAGGGAACTTTTGAAAATTGCCGAGGAGATTATGGAGGGCTGATTATGACAAAAAAATATTATCGTTTCTTTTGGGGATTTCTGAAAAAGCAGGAAAAATGGCTGAATGAAATGGCGGATAAAGGCTTCAGATTGACCCGCACAGGCAGAGCATGGTATGAATTTGAGGAGTGCGAGCCTAAGAAATATCGCTATGCGGTGGAGTTTGTGGGCGAAAAGTCAAAGCAAAACGCCAAGGAATATGCTCAGTTTCTGGAGGACTGCGGCTATAAGGTGATATTCAAGAATTTAAACCTTGACTATTCCGTAGGTAAAGCGATATTTCGTCCCTGGGCTGATAAAGGCGGTAAAATTGCAACAACAGCAGGCACTTTCAATAAGGAACTTCTGCTTGTTGAAAAGGTGAATGACGGGAAAGCATTTGAACTTCATACGACCGAAGATGACATTAAGGAATACCGGAAAACCGTGCGCAAGCCTTGGATATTTTCCGCCGTTACGGTAGTTGTCACTTTATTGATTTGTCTTAGTATTATTTTTATTGCAAAACAATTTAACTGTGTAAGCACCCGCTCGGCACTGCGGGTAGGTTATGTAGGCAATGAAACCTTAGACGCCTGGAGCGGAAGATACACCAAACTTGACGGAATTATGGAGAAAAGTCTTTATCCAAACTCGGATACTCTGCATATAAATGTTGAAACAAATTCGGGGGCAATCTCAATCGAAATACGGGATAATAATGATAAAATCATTTTTAACGAGCAGAATATGGAAACCTCGTATTTTGATGTAGATGTTAACGGCAAGGTTATTGTTACTATCAAGGCTGACAATCACAAGGGCAGTTTTCGTATAGAAGCTGGAAATTAAGAGGTTAGAGGCTAGAGTTTGAAGCAAAAGAGCGTAAACCGTTAAATGGGTTTACGCTCTTATAATTCCAAAACAATCTTAATAATTCCTTAGATCTAGCCTCTAACCTCTTAAATTCCAGCCTCTGGATCAAAAATCTATGTCATTAACCGCAGAGTTTGCAAGCTGACGTTCTTTCTGGGGAATCCTCTTCAGCGGGTTGTACACATACTTCTTGCACGCGTCATATGACTTAACGTCGCCGTACTTTGAGCATACAATGGTATCACCCGTTCCGGGAGTGCCAAGAGCGCAGTATTTGCAGGCGGGTTTTATATTGTTTCCGAATAAAGCTTTTTTAGCCATAGTAAATTACCTCCAAATATAAATTTACCTCTGTTTTCATTATATCACGTTTAAAGCGAAAAGTCCACAGGAATTTTCTTCCGAAAAGTAAAATTTGCAACTATGTTTTTGGTTAATTTGACAGCTTTTTGGTCAATTTGCAAAATTTTAGTTAATTATAACTACACTTAATCCTTGGAATAAATCGGAACAACATTCTGCGCCGCTCTTTTTCCGAGTTCACCGCTTAACGGTACAACATGAATGGGCATAGCGCCGATAAACTCCTTTGCGGCATTTCCGAAATCGTCAAAGAAGCGTTCAGCCTGCTGTGCGTCAACGACCAAGATATACCCCTTATCGCCGTTAAGCGTAACTCCCCTAAGCCACAAAGAGTTTACTTCGGGCAAAGTTTTGGCTATCGCGCAAAGCTTGTTTGAAAGCTGCATGGGGTATGGGTTTGGCGGGTAAAACTCAAGCGGTGTATTTTCTGTTACAACGTGATTTGCGCGCCCCGTGGCAAGTATCTGCTTTTTCTCGCGCCATTTTGAAACAGCGTTTCTGCTGATAAACATATTATCGTCAAAGGGATTTATCATAATTCCCGCAACTGCGTTTCCGTCAGCGACAATACCCGAAATGCCGTCAAAGTTTGTGTTTATCGTATAATAATCAGTAAACGCATCACACTTTTCAAGTTCGCCTGCATCAGTAAAAATCGGCAGTATCTTCCCGAATTTTTCGTTTTCCAGCAGCAAAAACGCAACCCTTGCGTCATCATCAAGCAGATATGTTCCGTCGTCCTGCTTTACCGGCTCGCTCGAAAATTTCACTGCACAGATAAACTTTGACCTGACGACAAGTTCTGTCGCGATAAGGTTCATAAACGCATTCTGATCGGATTTGTTATCGTCGGATATTGAACGTTTGTTTACGATATGCTCGTGAAGTTTTTGAGGTTCGAGCGGTTCATTAATTTTAAATTTATTTGGCATTATGCCCTCCATTTATTCAGACTGTCGAGAAAGTCTGAATTTGACTTTTTTATATTCAGTTTGTTTTAACTTGTCGGCTATCTGTTGACCGAAATTGCCGCAACGGAAATATCGTCTCTGCTCCCGCAGCGCGAGCGCATTTTCAAATGCTCTCCCAGAGCCGCGGCGGTGTTGTTTTCAACAGCAGTGAGTATTCTTTTCCCGAATTTCAGAAAATCATCAATATTTACAAACGAGTTTATAAGCCCGTCGCTTGACAAAGAAACTCCCGAAAAATTATCCTCGCTGTAAAAATAGCGAAAACTTTCTATCGCATTATTATCGCACAGCGAAGTCGTGAGGTTTCCGACAAGCTTTAAATCGTCCGGCACGGGAAAGAACATTTTGTCCTCGGTCTGCGCAAGAAAACTTCCGTCGCCTATTTGCAGTCCGAAACAGCCGTTTTCGGTAATTCCCGCAACAATAAGCGTTGCGCCGTACATAACCTCGTTTGGTATGCCGCCGTATTTTTCACATACGGCGCTCTCTTTTTCATTCAGCGGAAGCAATGCAATATGCGCGGCTATCTCGTTATTCCAGCCGCAGATTATATTCGCGGCAATTCTTCGTGCGGCGTTTTGGGAATCGCTGCGGAAAATGCCGTCAAGACCGTTGTTGCGCTCGGCAAAATCGCAAATCGAACGAATAGCCACGCGCGTAGCCATTTCGCTCCCCGACGCACTGCGAAAGTGCTTTTCGCTCCCATGTCCGTCGGACACCGCCGCAACAGCAAAGTTTCCGGACGTAAAAACCCTCGCGCTGTCCTGGCAAGGCGTGCCGTCCTCCTCGTGAGACGCGCCTTTTACAGACAGAGCGTATCCCTTGAATTTTGTCTTATTTCTTCTTCTGATAATTCTCGGTCAAATATTA
>CANQOJ010000204.1 GCA_947625455.1 uncultured Clostridia bacterium
GCGGCGGAAAACGCTGTGCCGTTGACGACGCAGATGAGGCTTTATCGACAGCCTGGAAATCTGAAATCCCAAGGAGAAGATAATGGCTAATGCAAGACTAACTGCGGTAAAACTGCTGCTTCGAATGGACAGCGGTAAGGCATATTCAAATATCCTGCTCGACAGCGCACTTTCCGAGCAGGGACTTTCCGAGCGCGACAAGGCATTTGCCTCGGCGCTGTTTTACGGCGTGACAGAGCGGAAAATGACGCTTGATTATATCATAGCGCAAAACAGCAGTATGCCGTTTGAGAAAATCGGAATGGAAACCGCCGCGGTTTTGAGAATGGGATTTTATCAGCTTTTGTATATGCCGTCAGTTCCCGAAAGCGCGGCAGTGAACGAAAGCGTAAAGCTGTGCAAAAAACTGAAGATATTCAGCTCGGAGGGATTCGTGAACGGCATATTGAGGAACTTCTTAAGGAAAAACAAGGCTGTAACTTATGTCGGACTTTCGGACGAGGAAAGGCTGTCGATTGAGTATTCATGTCCGCTGTGGCTTGCTAAAAAGTGGAAAAATGAATACGGAAGCGAAAATGCAATAAAGGCTATGGAAGCGTCACTCGGCGCGCCGCCGCTTTTCGCAAGGGTGAATACAACAAAAGTAAGCGATGACGAACTTGTCGATTTGCTTAACAAAGAGGGCGTATCAGCAGAGAAAAATCCGAAGCTTAACGGCTGTGTAAGGCTTTTCAAGAGCGGTGATATTGAACAGCTAAAAGCCTTTAAGGACGGACTTTTCCATATACAGGACGTTTCAAGCCAGCTTTGCTGTCATACTTTAAGACCGATAGTCAACGAAACGGTGATTGACGTCTGCGCGGCGCCCGGCGGGAAATCTTTTACAATGGCTGAACTTATGGGAAATAACGGCAAAGTTTTAAGTTTAGACCTCTATGACGCGCGGGCAAACCTTATAGCTGACGGCGCAAAACGGCTTGGGCTTAAAATCGTTGAAGCAAGGCAGAACAACGCCGTGCATTTTGACGAAACGCTTCCCAAAGCCGACAGGGTTTTGTGCGACGTGCCGTGTTCGGGGTTTGGAGTTATACGCAGAAAGCCCGAAATAAAGTACAAATCCGAAAGCGAATTTGACGAACTTCCTACGCTTCAGCGGGCAATTTTAGAGGTTTCGTCGCAGTATGTAAAGGTCGGCGGTACGCTTGTTTATTCGACCTGCACGCTGTCGCGCAGAGAAAATGACGAAGTGGCGCAGGCTTTCGCGCAAAATCACCCCGAATTTTCGCCTATCGTTCAGCCTGTGCCTTATGAAAGCGCGGAAAACAGCCCCATAAGAACATATTTCCCCGACAAGGACGGCGGCGACGGATTTTTCACGGCGGCTTTCAGGCGGGTGAAGTGAGGAATATATGGAAAAGATTGACATATTGTCGCTTTCGCTTGATGAACTGACGAGCGAAATTTGCGCTATGGGAGAAAAGAAGTTCAGGGCAAAGCAGATATTCGACTGGCTTCATATGAAGAAAATCACTGATTTTGCACAGATGAGCAATATTTCTGCACAATTTCAAGCTGAACTTTCAAAAAAATTTTGTTTAAATCAACTAAAAATCAAAAAAAGACTTGTAAGCAATATAGATAATACTGTAAAATATCTTTATGGGCTAAGCGACGGCGAAGCAGTTGAAAGCGTGCTTATGGAATATAACCACGGCAACAGCCTGTGCGTTTCAACTCAGGTCGGCTGTAAAATGGGGTGCAGATTTTGCGCGTCAACAATAGCGGGCTGGGTGAGAAACCTTGAGCCGTCAGAAATTCTCGGTCAGATATACGAAAGCGAGCGTGACAGCAAAAAAACCGTCGACAGCATTGTGCTTATGGGAATAGGCGAGCCTCTCGACAATTTCGACAATGTCGTGAAATTTCTTCAGATACTCTCGGAAAGCGGGTTCAGCCTGCGGCGAGTTTCGCTTTCAACATGCGGAGTTGTGGACAAAATACGCGAACTTGCAAAGCTGAAACTCGGCGTTACATTGTCGGTATCACTGCACGCGGCGACTGATGAAAAGCGAAGCGGGATAATGCCGATAAACAGGCGGTTTGACCTAAAGACGCTGATGAAAGCGTGCGACGATTATTTCACGGCGACGGGCAGGAGAATTTCGTTCGAGTATTCGCTTATCGAGGGAGTAAACGACGACGACAACTCGGCGGACGAGCTGATAAGACTGCTTGGCGGGAAAAACTGTCATATAAATCTGATACCTGTAAACGAGGTTAAAGAGCGCTCGTTCAGAAAAAGCCGTTCTGTTGAACATTTTCAGAAGCGTCTGAACAATGCGGGACTTAACGCAACGGTGCGCAGAACGCTCGGAGCGGATATAAACGCCGCCTGCGGGCAGTTAAGGCGCGACGATATGGCAACATAAAGAGTTTTATGATGTTGACTTTCAATGCAAAAGGGAAGTGATATTTTGGAAATATATTCTAGGACGGATATAGGTCTTGAAAGAACCGAAAATCAGGACAATGTATGGGGAGAAATGCTCTCTCAAAACGCCTGCGCCGCGGTTTTATGCGACGGAATGGGCGGGGAAAGCAGAGGCGGTCTTGCGAGCAGGATTGCCGTTGACACGGTATCGAAGAAGATAAAGTCGGAATTTAACGAGAGTATGAGCAAAACCGCTGTCCGAAATCTGCTTATAACATCGGTTATCGCGGCGAATTACGCGGTGCGCGGGTGCCCGAAGGAAAGCGCAAACGAAATCATGGGAACAACATGCGTTGCGGCAATTGTGTTCAATAACACCGCGCATATAGTAAATGTCGGCGACAGCAGAGCATATCAGCTGTTTACCGAGGGCGACGACGAGTGCATAAGGCAGATAACGAAAGACCATTCTCACGTCAGAGAGCTTGTCGACAAGGGCGTTATAACCGAAGAAGAAGCCAAAGTCCACCCAAAGCGGAGCAAGATAACGCGCGCTGTCGGCGCAGATGACGACGTAACGCCCGACTATTTTGAACTTGACTTAAACAGCGGAGATATGATTTTACTGTGCAGCGACGGGCTTTCGGCATATGGCGACGACCTGGATATACTTGACATATGCTTTGACAGCAAGCCGAAAGACTGCTGCGGTGCGCTTATCGGCTATGCAAACAACAACGGCGGTCATGATAACGTTTCCGTTGCGCTTATAGCGGTATGAACATGACGTTAAACGTTAACGTCAGCCATTGTTTAAAAATATGTTGACATTTGGGGAAACCTGTGTTATAATATAATGTGTGTAGTTCTATTTATTTGTAATTTAGTTTCAGAATTGTTTTTCAAAGGGGAAAAGATTTATCTATGGACAGTAATATCGGAAAAAAGCTTGACGGACGGTACGAACTTTTAGAGCTTATCGGCGTAGGCGGAATGGCGGACATTTACCGCGCCAGAGACATTCAGGAGGACAGGATTGTCGCGGTAAAGATACTGAAAACCGAGTTTGCGGGAAGCGACGAGTTTCTGCGCCGTTTCCGCAACGAAAGCAAGGCAATTGCTCTGCTTTCGCACCCGAATATCGTAAAGATATATGATGTGGGCTTTACGGATAAGGTTCAGTTTATCGTCATGGAGTATGTTGACGGAATTACGCTGACGGAATATATTGAACAGCAGGGCGTGCTTAAATGGCGCGACGCCGTTCATTTTACCGTGCAGGTATTAAAAGCGCTTCAGCATGCGCACGACAGGGGTATAGTACACCGCGACGTAAAAAGTTCGAATATCATGCTTCTGCGCGACGGCAATATAAAGGTCATGGACTTCGGAATTGCCCGCTTTAACCGTGAGAACAACAAAACGGTGTCCGACAAGACAATAGGCTCTGTACATTATATAAGCCCTGAGCAGGCGAGAGGAGACTTGACCGACGAGCGAAGCGACATTTACTCGGTGGGCGTTGCGCTGTATGAAATGCTTACGGGCAAAAAGCCGTTTGACGGAGATACGGCTGTCGCTATAGCTTTAAAGCATATGCAGAGCGCTCCCAAGCGCCCTACGGAGATAAATTCCAC
>CANQOJ010000205.1 GCA_947625455.1 uncultured Clostridia bacterium
AATTCCGTAAGCGTTTATGATGATATGACTATGGACGTGCTGCTTATCAACGTGAGTAGCGATAACCACCTGACAATTATCACCGAACGCTTTACGCGCAAATGTTCTCGCGATTTGGTGGGCAAGCTCCAGAGAGATTTTGTACTTTAGGTCGAACGACTGTATGTAGTGGATTGCCTTGACACGTCCTTTCCCTTGTTTGGGGAGCGGTTCATCAAATTTATGGCTTGAAAAATGCTCGTAAAACGTTTTCATCATCAAGTAAGCGTCCCTTGCGTTCGGCAGGCAGTTGACCGCATTTGTATAAAGCAGATCTTCGGTCTTGTCGGGATTGAGTATGTAGGCTGCGATTGACGGTAGTGCGGAGAGAAATTGATTTAAGGTATGGCATAACGATTCGTTCTCCTTTCTGAGTTTCTCCACATCTTCGGCATAGATGCTGTGGGTTTCGTTGGCTTTTTTGACGAGTTGGTTAATGTTCACTCCGATAATACGCAGAGCTTTCATCACATCACCCACTGCTTCCATATTAAAATAGGTTATATGCCCGTCGAGGGACATACGTTTAATGAACGTTCCCGTTTTCATCAGAACCGAAGCAGCGCGCTCCTCAATCAACTTCCATTCATCAAGTGAATAGACTACCTCATTGCGTTGTACTTGCTTATACTTTCTTGTAATTTTTCTACATCCTGTTCATTAATTCGTAAAAAATAAAATATTTTTAATTTCCCACTAATAAATCGCCGAAAATTTTCCTATAAGTGAAGGGCAAAATTTTCAAGGGGGTGACAAAATGGAAAATCTAAAGAAGCCTGTTCTTTCCGAGGAACAGCTTGACGCACTGGCGCAAAGTCTGTTGCCTGCGATGTGTGAGTTTTTTAATTCGGAGAGGGGCAAGACAATCTGGGAGGAATATCTTCGAGAAGTCGAACAGGGTGCTGACAGTGCAGCTTGAAGGTATCGCTCCCGAAAGGGTTACACGCTTGTTGGCACGTCCAACATCATTCAGGTTAAGATAATAATTTTTGTCAAAGGTATTGATAAATTAAAATAATTGTGCTATACTTATACTAGAGTTGTAGGGCTTTTCCTTGAACTCAGGGAAGGAACTTATTTTATTGTTATGATTGTTGTTTCCGTGATTAGGCTTTAGGGTTTTCCACGGTTTTAATCGTAATGTTTTTGTTGGCTGTCAATTCAATTATGATTTAGTGGGTACAACCGGAAACAATTTGTATGTGCACATGAAAGAGATACCATTTAACAGTCTGCCGGTTAGGTAGGTCAAAAAAATGAATAAAAAAATTATCAAAGCGATTGTTGGCGTATGCCTTGCAGCCGCAGCAATGAGCCTTTCAGGCTGCGGAGAAAAAGACAGTGGAGGAAATTTCACCATTGATATTGCGGGAAGTTATGACAATAAGATCGAAGGAAACGGGAATTTATCATCAAATACCTTTGAGCTGTCAGCGGACCGTACATATAAGCTCGTTTTATCAGGTATAAGCCGCTCAAACAGCACGTTCAAAGCAGTTATAAATCCGACAGGTAACAACGCTGTTCTTCAAGAAGATGAAAATGCTCTCATTGACTTAAAATTAAATGTTGATGAAAACAGCGGAACGATCACTTTATCCGGAACGGAAGGCACAATGTTCAGTAATGTTACTTGTACGTTAACGCTTAATGTTCCCGTAAATTCAATAAGCGCAGACGGAGATACGATTATTGATTACAAAACGCCTGAAAATCCGGATAATGTTGATATAACAGCATCCGGTTCCGTAAAGATCACGGCAACGGGCTCGGCTAAAAAGGCAGTGTATAAGCTGTCGGGAAGCGCATCACTTTCCGCAGACGAACTTAAAGCAAAAGATGTGGACGTTGACGTTTCGGGTTCGGTGGATTGTAATGTTTATGCGGAAAATTCCATTAATGTGACAGCATCGGGATCAAGTTCCGTAACATATTCCGGAGACCCTGATACGGTAAATGAAAACGCATCGGGTATGGCATCCATAAAAAAATAATTTGCAAAGTAGCAGGCGGTAAGGATGATTCGAGCAAGGTCGAACTTTACAGAGGAGATAAATTGGTGTACCAGTGTTTCGGTTCAAACGGCAATTTATAACAGAAAGAGAATTCAAAATTTGTAAATCCATGGAAGATGCTCAAAAATGGTGAGCCTTGACCTTGCAAGCCGGAATAACAAGCAGCGGATTATAGACACGTTCGTAAATTCGATTTATGTGTATGATGATAAGGCTGTAATAAACTTTAATTGCCGAGAGGAATCTGAGACGATTCCTCTCAAATTAAGTACTTACGTTTCGGATTTAAGGGGTTTGGGGGAGCCAATTGTTTGCTTAACACAGCTTGTAAAGCCAAATGCGGGTTTTATAAGTTCTGTTAAGCGAACATAAAAATGTTCCTGCTGTTAGCTGAGTAGCGCAATACAGCGAGTTATCGTCAGCTTAGGGCAGAACCCTGCACGTTTTACCGATGTTTCAACACTTGCAAGCAAGCTCGGATTTGAGATGTTGCGTAAACGCGCTGATGTCACGTCCTTAAACAGCGCGTGTTATTCAATTTTGTGCTATATATATCACAGGCAATCCAAAGGTTTATAAGAGAAAGAGCTTTCGGGAGAACGCGAAATTCCGAAAGCTCTTGATAAAAGTATACTCAATGTGCTATAATAAATTATGCACAATTAAGACGTTCGTAAAAAGCTGAGTTGGAATTGCAGTTCCTGCTCAATTCCCGTGTGTACACGCACACACGGGACGGGCGTTTTTATTTGGATATGTTTGTCAAAATTGCTAATTGTATAAAAAAATATCCCTGTCATTTTGGCAGGGATTTGGCATTAGTACTTGTTCAAGCACTTTTACTTTCAAAGCTGAAAAGAAAAATGTGTTATATGTAGCACAATCAGTGTTTTGGATTATTGCGTTTACGTCTATTCGTATTATCTGTGCCGTTTTCGCGTGTTTTGCGAGTTTCGTTTATTTTTCGAGCGTGTTACTTTACATCACCAAGACCGTGAACAAAGTCCCTTTTATTAGTCTATAACTTCGCAAGCCATTTCTCAAGAACCTTTTCGAGTTTTTTGAAATCACAGCAACGTTGGGTGAGGCTTTTACTTTTTTCGGGGGTTTCTGTAATCATTTTATATAATTTGTTCGCTTTTGCAACAATGCTGTCCTGATGTTTTTGACACCAAGTAAGCTGGTTTTTTACCATTTCTTTATAGTGAATTATTTCAGCGTTATCGTTTTTTTGGATTTTCAAACTCAACGGTGTAATCACTATTTTGTCAACAGGTATCATACTGTTAAAATTTAGAACGCCCACCATTTTGCCGTTTTCATCATACATTTTTGTAAAATCAACATTGTTTTTCATTTTTGTGTGTTTTGGTTTTGGAGAACTAAATGGAATACAATATTGCTTATTGTCATTTATGATTACAATTCCGACAAAAGGTCGTGTTTGCTTGTCGATTTGAGGCGAAACAGACCTAACGCGGTCATCAACATTTGCCAAATCACGAATGTATTTCATATCAACAAGGTATATTGACAGTCTTTCTGGTTGTTTCATATAAACCTCCTATACAAAGAAAGGCTACGGAAACCCGTAGCCTTTAGAATAACTTCCACTTACGGTAGGACTCACCGCTCTTATGACTTCCACTCACAGTAGGACTCACTGCTCTTATGACTTCCACTTACGGTAGGACTCACCGCTCTTTACAGAAACGTAAACCGTTTCCATATGTGAGCATTTCTGCTCACTTACAGTATAGCACAACATAAAGGTTTTGTCAAGTGTTTTCCAAAAATTTTTTTCAAAATTGAAAAGAAAAATGTTCTTTATGTTGTAATTCATTTGTTAAAATTGCGAATTGAATAAAAAATACCCCTGTCAGAGGGGGGACATCTAAGGGATATGGTCGCGAACCCGCATTACTAAAGGAAATGTAATGCCGCTTAAAAACGCAGAGTTAC
>CANQOJ010000206.1 GCA_947625455.1 uncultured Clostridia bacterium
ATTATGAACACACCGATTTGTAATTTTCTGGAAAGATACAGCAACGAAAGCCGTTTAAGACTGCACACACCCGGTCACAACGGCGAAATACCAAACGACATAACCGAAATATACGGCGCGGACAGCCTATACCGCTCGGACAAAACGGGCGGTATCATAGGCACAAGCGAAGCGCTTGCGGCGGGAGTTTTCGGAGCAAAGAAAACGTTCTATTCCTGCGGGGGCGGAACTCTTGCGGTGCAGACGGCGCTTGCGCTGTTGAAATTAAGAGGGTGCAAGGTTATTGCCGCGTCAAGATACTCGCACCGCTCGCTTGTTTCGGCGGCGGCGCTGTTGGGGCTTGACATAAAGTGGCTGTATCCCGACGAGTTCATGAGCGCGGACGTGCCGTACAATGTAAACGGGCTTTGCAACACTGACGCGGTTTTCATAACCAACATCGACTACTACGGCGGGACATGGAAATTTGTCCGCCCGAATATCCCGGTCGTTGTCGACAACGCCCACGGCGCGTACTTAAGATTTCTGGACAAGCGCATATTCGGCACGGAGTATCTTCACCCGCTTGAACTCGGTTTCCCGCTTATGTGCATAGACTCGGCGCACAAAACTCTGCCTGTACTTACGGGCGGCGCGTATCTGCACTTTGCGGAGGGCGAGGACTATTCAAACGCAAAGGAAATGATGGCGCTGTTCGGCTCTACAAGTCCGTCGTACATGGTGCTGGAAAGCCTTGACAGATTCAACGAAACGATTGCGGAGAACATACAGCTTGTAAACAACGCCTGCGAGGCTGTTGCAGAACTCAAACAGCGCCTTGCTCAAAGCGGTATTCCTCTTAAGAAAAGCGATCCGCTCAGAGTTACGATAAACGCGCGGGAATGTGGGCTTAGCGGATTTGAGTTCGCTTCTGCGCTCAGGACAAACGGCGTTGAATGTGAAATGGCGGACGAGAACTATGTGGTGCTTATGTTCTCGGCTACATCTACGGTTGAGGACTGTTCACGCGCGGAAATGGGAATACTGCTTGTACCCATGGCAATGCCCCAGCCGCTTATTCAATACGCGCCGATTAAGCCAGTAGTTGAAATGCCGATATATGAAGCCATGTTCAAGCCGAGGAGAATTATCCCGCTTGAAGCGGCGGCAGGGCAGATTTGCGGAGGGCTTGACTGCCCATGCCCGCCGGGAGTGCCGCTGATTATGCCGGGCGAAGTGTTTGACCACAATGTTATCAACGCGCTGAAAATGCACGGGGTGAAGAACGTTTCGGTTATTTCAAGAGCGGTTGTTTAGAGGTAAGAAGTAAGAGGTAAGAATTTAAACTAAAACGCACTTTAACCGGGAAAAGTTGCTCTAATCTCGCTGACCAAAGCGCACTTTAACAGAAAGAGTAACATCTGAATTAAACTCTAGCTTCTAGCCTCTTAATCTCTAACCTCTAAAAGCGCACTTTTCCTATTCAAAGTGCGTTGTTTGACAGTAACGATTGTTTCGCTTACAGTACCGCGTTTTTTGAAATCTGTTTTGCCTTATAACTTTTCCTGCCGACAACAGTTGTTCTGTAATCGCAAAGGTTTGAAAAGCGCTGGAAAATGCTCTGCGAAAGCGTGACGGTGCGGGATATGCTGCGGGGAAAACAGGCGGTGTAAACAGCTGTACCGCGCCTGAATGAGAGCGTTGTGCAGGTGCCGAACTTGCTTTGCGCGTTTTTCATCAGAATTATCCCGCACACCGAAATATACCCGCTGCCTATCAAAGCGCAGTATATCGCGGTTTTCGTGAGCTGTGCAAAATTAAGTTTGGACATATAGAACATGATTAGTACCGCAAGCGAAATCCCGAAAACCCACAACGGCGCAACACAATGCCCCGCGAGGTTTTTGAACGGCGTTTTGACGGCAACTGCATTCTCCCGCTTCATTCCGAACAGCTTTTCGAGAATGCGCGTGAAATCTTTTTTGGCTAACGCGGGGATTATCATGACGTCATGACAATAAACAGGAGAACAGCCGAAAAGCCCGCAGACGACGGTTTTGCGCATAACGACAGCGGCGGTATTTTGCACGACAACGGTTTCATATAATGTAAAAATACCGCTCTTTATATAAATAAGTTCGCCTTTTCTTGAAATGCAAAATCCCGAAAGCCTTAACAGCTTTACGGTGAACGCAAATATCCACGCGCAAACCGCGAAAACCGCCAGAAACACGGCAACTCTCGGCACCGCGACGTGTATTATAAGCAATATCTGCGACAGCTTCTGGGCTGTTGTCATAAGCGCGGAGATAAGCCCGTCAAAGTAGCTTCCGCCGATTATGACACTGATTTTCCTTAATATGGCAGTAAAGAACGCAATCCCCGCAAGCGCGCGGGTATCGATAAACGCGCCGAAAATTACCTCGCGAAAGCGTGGTATTATGCGCATTTTCGGAATTTTCGGAATAAAGGTGATTTGTTCGTTTTCGCTTAAGAAAAACCTGATTTCGCCGTTATATGTGAATACCGTGACCTCTTTCGCATGAAACAAGCGCAAAAGCGGAGAGCGCTTTACGACTGTTTTCACGATTGCGGAAAGCAGGACAACAGATGTTCTTTTAATGACAAGACCTTTTGTGAGCATGATTTTCCGCTCGTCAATTTCAAGCGTAACGAAAAATCTGCGCAAAATGTAATAAAGCAAAAAATTCATAGGCAATTAACGTCAGACTGCCGATAAGTCCTTATCGGCAACTGCAATTCGGCAAAAAATAAATTTTAAATTATGGGGGAATATTTTCTATGACTACAGGCTGTATAATTCTTGCGGGAGGCGCGGGAAAACGTATGAAATCCGAACGTCCGAAGGTGCTTTGCGAGGTGCTGAAAAAGCCCATGCTGGCGTGGGTTATCGACTGCGCAAAGGAGTTCGGGTTTGACAAAATCGGCGTTGTTTCGGGGTACAAGCGCGAAATGACCGAAAGGTTCATAAGCGAACACTACGAGGACATCTCGGTGTACTATCAGGACGAGCAGAAAGGCACGGGCGACGCGGTGTCGCGCGCTGCTGAACTTATAAAGTCGGTGGACAAGGTTTGCGTATTGTGCGGCGACGCGCCGTTTATGGACGCGGATACGCTTAAAAATGCGCTCAAACTGCACGAAAGTTCAAACGCGGGCGTTACCGTAATCACCGCAACTCTTGACAATCCTCACGGCTACGGTCGTATTGTACGCGACAGCAGCGGCAAGTTCACGGCAATCCGCGAACAAAAGGATTGTTCCCAAGATGAAGCCAAAATATGCGAAATCAACAGTGGTGCATACTGGTTCAATTCAACCGAGTTGCTGAACGCACTGCCGAAACTTCAGAACAACAACGCTTCGGGCGAATATTACCTCACCGACTGCGTGGGGCTTATCGAAAATGCCGAGGCTTACACAAGCGAAAGCCCCGTCATAACCTACGGCGCGAACACCAAGAAAGACCTGTGCGAATTAAACTCGATTGCCCGCGCTGACGTTATCTCAAAGCTTATGGAGAACGGAGTCTGCTTTATTGCGACAGACGGCATTATAATCGGGAAAGACGTGGTTATCGGCGAGGATACGCTGATACTGCCGAATACTATAATATTAGGGAAAACAACAATAGGCAAGAACTGTGAAATCGGCGCAAACTCGCGCATTGACAACTGCGTGATAGGAAACAACGTTGTTCTGGACAACGTTAAGGCAACGTCGGCGGTTGTTGAAGATGATGTGAAAATCGGGCCGTTTGCACAGCTTAGACCGGGTACTATAATCAGAAAGGGCGTCAAGATAGGCGATTTTGTTGAGATCAAGAACAGCGACATCGGCGAAAAGACGGCGGTTGCACATCTGACATACCTCGGCGACAGCACGGTAGGACGCGGCGTCAACTTCGGGTGCGGGTGCGTTACGGCAAACTATGACGGTATCAGCAAATACCGCACCGAGATAGGCGACGACGCGCTTATCGGCTGCAACACAAACCTTATCGCCCCCG
>CANQOJ010000207.1 GCA_947625455.1 uncultured Clostridia bacterium
TGCACGAGAATGATTGCAAGAAACACCACCATTCCTACCAAGGAAAGCAAGGTGTTCACGACATATGCGGACAATCAGCCCTCTGTTGATATAAACGTTTTGCAGGGCGAGCGCGAGTTTGCAAAGGACAACAAGTCAATCGGAAACTTCCGCCTTGACGGTATTGCACCCGCTCCCAGAGGTATACCGCAGATTGAGGTTACGTTTGATATTGACGCAAACGGTATCGTAAACGTTTCCGCAAAAGACCTCGGCACGGGTAAAGAACAGCACATCTCAATAACCGCTTCTACCAACATGAGTAAAGAGGACATTGACAAGGCGGTTAAAGAAGCCGAAGCGTATGCGGCTGAGGACAAAAAGCGCAAGGAAGATGTTGACGCAAGAAACGAAGCCGATTCGCTCTGCTATCAGGTAAAGAAGTCAATGACCGACTTCGGCGACAAGGTTTCAGCTGACGAAAAGGCAAAGGTCGAGCCGAAGATAACCGCGCTTGAAGAAGCGCTCAAGGGCACCGATATTGAAGCGATAAAGAAAGCTAAAGATGAACTCCAGACGGCGTTCTATGATGTTGCGCAAAAGGTTTATCAGGCAAACGCTCCCGAGGGCGGTGCAGCTGCGCAGGGTGCTGACAACGGCGGCAATAACGGCAATAACGGCGGGAATAACGACGACGGCGCTGTTGACGTTGAATACACCGAAAAGTAAACACAGGATTTAAGACTTACGCCGAGCAGTTTTGCACTGCTCGACGTATTGTGCAGTTTGGAGAAAAATATGAATAAAGAACAGGCGAGTGCGGCGTGCAAGGCTTTGTCCGAATGGCTGAAAAGCAGGGAAGATTTTGGAAAATCCCCCGTTAAAGTTGAAGCAACACATGACTTTGTTATGGACGGTCTGACGTACTATGTCATAAGATATAAAAAGACCGTTATGGGAAAGTGGCTTATAGGCGTTGCGGGAGGTTACGAGGGCAATTCTCTTAAAAACTGCGGGCATATTTTCAGCGGTATGAAAGACTTGTATGATGAAAAGACCGCGCTTGACTTAGGGCAGAGAATGGCGGCGTTTATACGCGATTTCAGCGAGCGTGAGCAAATGGAAGCGGCTATGAATGAGCTGTTTAAAAAGAACATTGATTACACCATCCGCAAAACGCTTGACGCTGACAAAATCGCACGGCAGTTTGTAAAAACCGAAACGCGCGGGTTTACCGAGGTCGGAAAGGTTGACATTACGTCAGGGCATGTCGTTGTCGCAGATCCGCTTTGCTATATCGCTATGGGAAAGTATATGCCGACTTTAGAGCAGGAAATTCCGAACGGCACTTATACCGCCGATATTTCCGTATGCAGAACTCAAACGGCAGGACTTAGGATTTGCACCGCGCGGCTTAAAATCAAGAATACAAAAGCTGTCCGCTATGAACTCGCAAAGCCTGTTCCCGAAACTGCGGCAAATGTTTCAAAGGACGGCTCGATATGGACGGGATACCCCGTGGACGCGGGAATGACGGGCTTTATTGACGCAAAAGGCGCGGATAAAATGGGCGAATGGATAGACAAGTGGCATAAGCAAAATCAGGATAAAAACCACTATGACGATTATTTCGCGGCAATTTTCGCCGAGAGTTACAATAAGTTCCCCGAATATCAGCGCGAGGGCGGGGATTTTATCGAGTGGACAAATCCCGAGACGAACGAAAAGATGGTTATGATTTCGTCGGGTTTCGGCGACGGATTTTATCAATGTTTCTGGGGATATGACGAAAACGGGGAAATATGCGAACTTGTAACTCCGCTTGTCGATCCCGACCTGTTTGAAAAAAGTTAAATCAGTGCGTTAGAGCGTAATAAAAGAGGGAATGACTATGGCAGACAAAAGAGATTATTACGAAGTGCTTGGACTGCAAAAGGGCGCAAGTGACGCCGAGATAAAAAAGGCGTACAGAAAGCTTGCCAAGCAGTATCACCCCGACTTAAACCCCGACAACCCCGAAGCCGAGGAGAAGTTTAAGGAGATAAACGAGGCAAATCAGGTGCTTTCAGATCCCGAAAAGCGCGCGAAATACGACCAGTTCGGACACGCGGGAATTGATCCGTCATACGGCGGAGGTGCGAATTTCACAGGCGGATTTGACGGAGTTGACCTGGGCGACATATTTGCGGACATTTTCGGCGGAGGATTCGGCGGATTTGGCGGCGGGTTCTCGTCAAGCCGTACCGCGGGCGGAAATGCCGCAAAGAGAGGTTCGGATATTGCCGTAACGCTTGAAATAAGCTTTATGGAAGCATGCAAGGGCGTTTCAAAGGACATCAGCGTAAGTTGTCTTGAAGAATGTCCCGACTGCAAAGGCACGGGCGCTGCGCCCGGAAGCACGGTAAAAACCTGCCCCGACTGCAACGGCAGGGGAGTTGTCACGGTGCAGCAGCGCAGTATGTTCGGCATGATGCAGACGCAAAGACCTTGCACAAAATGTTCGGGCAAGGGCAAGATAATCGAAAAACCGTGCCCAAAATGCGCAGGTTCGGGCAGAACCACGCAGAAAAAGACCTTGAACGTAAAAGTCCCCGCAGGCGTAGACAACGGCATTACGCTGTCGGTAAGGGGCAAAGGCGGCGCGGGGCTTAACGGCGGTGCAAGCGGCGACCTTAAAGTAAGGATAAACGTAAAGAGCGATCCTGTTTTCAAGCGTGACGACGACGATATTCTGATAGATTTTCCGATTACTTATATGCAGGCGGTGTGCGGTGCGGAGATTGAAGTGCCGACAATTGACGGAATGGTGAGCTATAAAGTGCCTGCGGGAACTCAACCGGGGCAGGTGTTCAGACTTCGCGGAAAAGGCGTTCAGCGTTTGCAGAGGGCAGAGGGCGACAGAGGCGACCAGCTTGTTAAAATGGTGGTTGAAGTGCCGAAAAACCTCAACAAAAAGCAGAAAGACGCGCTTATTGCGTTTGATGAAACCCTTGACGACAAGAATTACGACAAGCGCAAAGGCTTCTTCGACAAAATCAAAGATATGTTCAGATAGAAGCTAGATAGTGAGAGGCTAGAGGCTAGAGTTTGAATTAAGACAAGGTTTGAAAAGGAAATCTTGTTTTGACTTCAATTCTAGCCCCTATAAGGGAAAGAGCGTAAACTTATCAACGGGTTTACGCTCTTTGTAATTTCAATACAATCTAATAACATCTGCGGAGCAGATACCTTAACTGCATACTTTACACAGCGTTATGCGCGCATAATGCGTACACTGTATACTGTGTTCAGCGGTTGTTGCTCTGGTTCTGCTGATTCTGCTGGCTCTGCTGATTCTGCTTGTTCTGCTGGCTCTGGTTGTTCTGGTTGTTGTTCTGATTAGACATAATTTAATTCCTCCTGTGATACATCACAAAATATTCAGCGGATTTTCTTCCGCAAAAATATTCTTTGCAGAATTTCGGCGATTATGCAAAAAAATTATTTTTGATTTAATTCAAACATTTCAAGAGTAACGTTGTTTTCTTTGGCTTCTCTGAAAAGTTCATGCAAACGGCAGAGCGTTGCGTTTTCTTCGTAAATCAATGCGTCAATCGCAGACGGATTGTCGGTAAAGTTAAAATTCCTGCGTATGTCCGACAGCCTGTTTAAAAGTTCATTGTATTCCTTTTTCAGCTTAACCGTTTTTTCATCAACATGCTCTTTATGTAATATCCACTTCATATTATCACCCGTTTAATCTATATGATGAAAATAAGCAGATTAGAACAACTTTAAGCTTCCAGAAGCTGGAGTTGAAGTCAAAACAAGGTTTGAAGTGGTAATCTTGTTTTAGTTCAAATTCTTACCTCTTACTTCTAACATCTTACCTCTAATAGGGTTTCGCCCCCGCGGAGCGGGCGTGGTTTGGGAACAAACGAGCGCAAACCGTCAATGCTTCGCTTTACCAAACCGTGTTTTGATTTAGGGGGCGGTGGCACCTGCCGGTTCCCCCGCTCCCCC
>CANQOJ010000208.1 GCA_947625455.1 uncultured Clostridia bacterium
AGTATTTCAGGTTTTTTATTTCTAAAAAAGTTTACATAAATTTTGCACTTTTTGCACTTTTGGGATTTCTTGGAAGTAAGCTCCACTCTATCCTCTTAATTTCCAGCTTCTAGCATCACCACCGCATACGCTCCTATGCCGTTGCCTGCCAAGCCTAAACCTTCTTCGGTTGTTGCCTTTACGGAAACTTTGGAGATGTCACAGCTGAATGCTGCTGCCAGGTTTTCGCGCATTTTCATGATAAACGGCGAGAGTTTCGGCTTTTCGGCGGTTATGGTAATATCGAGATTGCCGAGGGCAAAGCCGTTTTTCTCCATAATCTCAACAACCTGCGCCAGAAGTTTCATGCTGTCCGCGTCCTTATACTTTGCGTCAGTGTCGGGAAACAGCTTTCCTATGTCGCCTAATGCCAGCGCGCCTAAAATTGCGTCCATAAGCGCATGCACCGCGACATCAGCGTCCGAATGTCCTAAAAGCCCTTTTTCATGCGGAATTTCAACTCCGCACAATATAAGCCTTCTCCCCTCGACAAGCCTGTGAACGTCATACCCAAAGCCTATCCTCATAAACCTACCTCGTTATATGTTCCTTACGGCTTTCCTGCCGCTGAAAATTGCCTGCGCCGCGTACAAATCATCAGGGCGCGTTATCTTCATATTGCAGTCCGCTATCTCCGTAATCCTGACTTTTTCTCCGCAAAGTTCAAGTATACTGCTGTCATCTGTTACATTCTCCGCATTTTCTCCAAGCCTGTCAAGGCAGTTCAGAAAAAGCTCTTTTCTGAAAACCTGCGGCGTCTGCGCGTAATATAATGTACTTCTTTCGGGAGTTGAACTTACAAAACCGTTTTCGGCTGCTTTCACCGTATCGACAGCAGGTATGCCCGCAATCGCCGCGCCGTATTCTTCTGCGTCGTCAAACACCTTTTCAATGCTTTGCGCGGTTATCAGCGGGCGCGCACCGTCATGAAACGCAACGAACTCCGCGTTTCGGCTTACTTTATCGAGCGCGTTTTTCATTGACTGAAAGCGAGAATTTCCGCCCTCTGTCACACACGACAGCTTTTCAACTCCGAAATTCACCGCAAGTTTTTCAAACTTTGCGCAGTCGTCTTTCGGCGCAGCTATAATTATCTCGCCGACTCTTTCGCATTTCTCAAACGCCAGCGCGCTTAAAATGAACACGGGTACGCCGTCAATCTTTGCAAGCTGTTTATTTACACCGCACATTCGCGTTGAATTTCCCGCCGAGAGAATTATTACCGAAACCATTTTACTCCTTTCTGAAATTACCGTGGAATTTAAAATAGTTCTGTTCCTGCTCGAAATTTTTCAACAATCTGCGCACAACAGGCTGTTCAATGTTCCCCTCAAATTCGATATAGAACATGCAATCCTCGAAACGGGGCGTTTTAAATTCTGTCGGCAAAGGTTTTTTCTGTATCTTGGTCATTGAGATACCGTTTACGGCAAATTTTGCCAGCATTCTGTACAATGCGCCCGAAATATTCGGTATAGACAGCGAGATTGAAACCGTATCCGCGCCGTCATATACCTCAAGGCGCTTTGAAACGCAGATGAACCTTGTGCGGTTGTTGGGATCTGACGCTATGTCGGCATGGACAATATCAAGCCCGTGCAGAATTGCACATTCTGCCGAACATATACAGCCTAACGCACCGCTCGGATTTTCTGAAACCATCTTCGCCGCGGCGGCATTATTGTGGTACGGGATAACAGCAAGTCCGCTTTTGCCGTCAAGAAACCTTGCGCACTGGCGAATAGCCTGTTCATGACCGAAAACCGTTGTTATATCTTCCTCGCGGACTCCCTTTTTTGCCGCTAAAACATGCGCGCACTCAACGTCAACCGTTCTTGTTATGAACAACTTATGCTGTTCAAGCAATTCCATATTCGCCGTCACTTCGCCTGCGGTTGAATTTTCTATGGGAAGCACGCCGTAATCAGCCGCGCCGCTTTCAACCGCCTCGAATACTTCCTTAAATGACGCGTAAAACTGAGGCTTGCCGCCCGAAAACAGCTTTTTATATGCCGCGTGACCGTATGCGCCCTCTATTCCCTGCACCGCGACAACGGGGTTGCTTTTAATTCCGCTTTCATGCGGGATTTCCTCGTCGGGCGTTATTTCGTTTATCTGCGAGCATTTGGAGATGTCTATAATGTTGTAGAAGAAAAATGCCGCGCTTTTTTTCAAGCTTTCGGGAGTTTTTGAGCAGACGTCGTTTATTATAGCCTTTTCGCGGTCGCCCTGGAAAATCACCATATTGTTTTCCGCTTTGTATTTTGCCACGTCATTTGCCAGCTTCATTCTCTCGATAAACAATTCAAGTATCTTGTCGTCTATCCCGTCAATCTTTCCCCGAATTTCGTTTAAGTCCATTTGTTAAACCTCCGTGATGTCAGAGTTTTCTTCATAATTTTCGGCAATATAAACAATTACGGTTTCCGCACGCTCGGTTTCAACTATTACGGTATCTCCGATTTCCTTGCTGCATCTTAAGACATAGCCGTCCTCGACCTCGTTGCTTCTTTCGGTTTCAACGTCATACTTGATATTAAGCTTTGCAAGCTCTTCAACATATTCGCTTTCCGTCTTGTCAACATAACTCGGCAGCGACACCGCGCCCGGTCCTTTGCTTACCTTTACCTTTATCTGCTCGCCGCCTGCAACCATTGTTCCCGCTTCAACTGACTGGTCGAACATAACTCCCGCGCTGTATTCATCAGAGTACACATATGTCGGGATAAACACAAATGTTCCCTCGTACTTCTTGACTGCGCTCTCGTAAATTGCTTCCGTAAAGTCGGGTACATAGATATCCGCAGCGGGCGGGGCAGATGAACTTTCTTCTTCACTGCTTGTCGATTCTTCGCTGTCGGAATTGTCATCACTGTCAGACGGCGTTTCGCTGTCGGATATAACGGGGGTTGACGAAAAATACTGCGAACTGCTGTCAGAACTGTTGTTTTGTTCAAACGGCGCGCATACTCCCGAAAGCGTAAGCGCAAACGCAAGCGCGAATATAATAAGTCCCGCGCCCACCAGAATAAGCGCAACCAGCGTTTTAACGCGTTCCTTTTCCCTTTTTTCCCGATTTTTTTCCTCTTTTTTAAGCTTCGCCGCAGACGTATAACCGCCATCTTCGGAATATCTCGGCGGGGCAAAAAGCCTGTCTACAAACTCCGTTATGCTTCTTATGCGCTTATCGGTAGCCAGGCGCATACCGCCCATAATGACCTTTGAAACGTTAGGCGGGATATTGCGGTCAATCATCATGGGTTCAAGCAGACTGCCCTGCGTTCTTGCAATAGCTTCTGCGGGCGCAGTTCCCGTAAGCACCTTGTACAAAACCGCAGATATGCCGTAAACATCCGTCCAGGTGCCGTTTATCTCGTTTGAATACTGTTCGGGCGCGGCATATCCGCTGAATATCTCGCAGGCAATCTCGGTGTTTGTCGTCCTGCTTGCGGAAATGCAGAAACCCGAAAGTTTGAGTTCCATTTTATCGGTAACAAAAATCGTCTGCGGAGAAATTCCTCTGTGGATTATCCCTCCTGCGTGAATAAGCGAAAGCGTAGTGAGAATGGGCGGGAAAAGTTCTTTCACCTGTTCCCACGAAAGACTCCCGCCCGAATTTTCGAGGTAGGTCTTTAATGTTATTCCGCTTATAAACTCCAAAACCGCATAGCAGGTTCCGTTCTCGTAAAACACGTCAAGAACGCCCTGTATATGCGCCATTCCTCTTAATTTCATAAGCGAGCGGTAAAGGTCGGCAAACTCGGACATATATGTCTTGTAAAGCGCGCTGTTGTCAGCGTTTACCGTAATCTCCGTTTCGCCCTTTTTGCGTGCGCAAAGCGTATCGGGCATAAATTCCTTGATTGTGATTTTTGTGTTTGCGGCGGTATCGAATCCTATATAAACCGCGCC
>CANQOJ010000209.1 GCA_947625455.1 uncultured Clostridia bacterium
GAACTAGCTTCAAGACCTTGCTTTATGCCCTCGTAGCAGTTGTCGAGCGAGGGGTGAGCGGCATACTGTATAACGCCGATTTTCAGCGTATCGCCCGAAGCGCCGCCGGAATTTCCGCCTTGATTTCCGCTTGAACCGCTGTCAGATGCGTTATTGCTGCATGCGCCGAGACCAACGGTCGCAGCGAGCGCCAAAAACGCGCACAAAATTTTCTTTTTCATGTAAAAATTTCCTCCTTGGATTTCCGGACAATAATCCGTCCGAATTTTCTTTTGTTGCATACATCATAAATTATAACACCGTTTGTCATTTTTGTCAAGTATTTTCTTTCAAAAACCTTAGTCCGCCTGTTTCCTGCATTCCTCTATCAATTTTTCGTCACGTTCAATATACTTGTTCTTTGTAAACGCGCTTACAATCGGCACTATAATAAGCCCTATAATCATAGCCGCCGCGCCCGCGTTAATGGGCGAAGCCAAATTCAACGGCAGTGCCGCCGCCGCTTTCGTAATATCGGGGAAAAATCCGAGACTGAATATGAACATATGAACTGTCGTTATTCCTACGCCCGTTATAAAGCTTGCCCAGACAGCCGCCTTTGTTATCCTTTTGGAGAACAATCCGTACAAAAACGGCGCTAAAAATGCCCCGGCAAGCGCACCCCATGAAATTGACATAAGCGTTGTGATGTAAGCGTTGGGATTGAGCGCAATTATTACCGAAATAAGCAGAAATACCGCAATAAGCACGCGCATAATCAAAACCTGCTTTTTGTCGGTCAGCTGTTTTTTGTACAGCGGTTTTATAAGGTCAATAGTAAGCGTTGAACTTGAAGTAAGCACAAGCGACGACAGGGTAGACATAGACGCCGAAAGCACAAGCACCACGACAATTCCTATAAGAAATTCGGGAAGCGCGTCTTTAAGCATTTTCGGGACAATCGAGTCAAACGCAAGTTTCCCGTTTACGCTTTCAATAAGTATTTCTCCGTTTTCGCCCGTACCGTAAAGCCTGCCGAAACCGCCCATAAAATACGAACCGCCCGCCACAACAAGCGCGAATATCGTTGAAATAACCGTTCCGCGCTTTATTGCCGTATCGTCCTTTATCGCGTAGAATTTCTGAACCATCTGCGGCAATCCCCATGTGCCTAAAGATGTGAGTATTACAACGCCTATAAGGTTAATGGGATCAGGCCCGAACAATGTATTAAGCGTGTTTGCGGGGACATTTGTATCGGTTATCTGCCCAAGTCCGTTTGCCGCTTCAGCAAACCCGCCCTTGCCGTTTACAACGCATAAAACTACCGCGACAATTCCCACAAGCATGATTATGCCCTGAACAAAGTCGTTTATGGCAGTCGCCGTATAACCGCCCAGAATAACGTAAACTGCCGTCAGCACCGCCATTCCTATAAGACAAGCCTCATAAGGAATGTCAAACGCCATGTTGAACAGCCTTGAAAGTCCGTTGTAGACAGACGCTGTATACGGAATTAAGAACACGAAAACAATGACCGCCGAAACTATCTTCAGTGCCTTTGAGTTGTAGCGTTTTTCAAAAAATTCGGGCATGGTTGAAGCGTTCAGCTTTTTTGTCATAGCCCTTGTCCGTCTGCCCATAATAATCCACGGCAGCATAGAACCGATTACCGCGTTACCTATGCCTATCCATGTTGCCGCAAGTCCGTAACTCCACCCAAACTGCCCCGCATAGCCGATAAACACAACCGCCGAGAAATATGAAGTACCATAAGCGAATGCTGTAAACCAACCGCCGATATTTCTTCCGCCCAGTACAAATTCCGCGACAGTAGACGCCCTTTTTCGACAGTAAAGCCCTATCCCGACCATAACCGCCAGATATACCGCCAAAATCACATAAGTCATAATAATCCCTTTCCGCTTTCACTTTTGCACATAAAAGCGCACAAGCTTTAAAGCAATAAAACATGACTTATTATACCATATTTATATAGATTTGTCAAGTACTAAGGCGGGCAGGGGAGGGGATAGTGTACGCATTATCCTCCTTCATCGGATAACGCTGTGTACAGCAATGGTGTCCGCGCATTATCCGCTTTGCGGAAAACGTTGACGCGGATTATTTAGAATTTTTTAGAGGAAAAAGCGTAAGTAACCCGGTTGCCTACGCACAGACTGTATAAAAACAATGTTTGCCATATAAAGTTTTCCCTCTGTTCGCGATGAAGTCACGAAATAATGCGTTAGCAAGCGCATCAAATTAAAATACTGCATATTTTAATCTTAAATGCGGGGAAAACTCTTGTTTTCCCCGCACCCTTTAGCGCTTTTTTGTGAAGTTTCCCGGCTTTGCCGCGACCAAAGAGAAACTTTTATGAAAAACGTTTCCTCTCTGTTTTCTTTTTCAAAAAAACTTTATATGGCAAACGTTGTTTTTAGCTGAATGTTGTTTTATAAAATTCTGAGCGCAGGCGCGACAGCCTACGCTCTTTCCTTTAAAAACAATCTGAATAATACCTTAAATATAACCTCTAGCCTCTTAATCTCTAGCTCCTAGCCGAAAATCCGTTTCAATAACCTTAGCGCAGTTTTCCGTCGAGTACACCCATTTGTCAATATGCCCGCCTGTTATGAAGTAATTCAGTTTGCTTTCGTGGGGGATATTGCTGTCTGCGGTGTTCACGATAATCAGCTTTATCTTCATCTTTTCGGGGATTATCGCCTTTATGTACACACTCACCCTTTGATTTACGGCAATATCAGCGCGCGGCTCGGCAAGTCCCGCCAAATTCGGCGCAAGTTCCACAAACACCCCGTATTCCTCAATAGAGCGCGCGATACCCGTTACCGTTTCGCCATTTTCAAAAAGCGAAGCATTCTGCTGCCATGTGCCGAGCAGCTCCTTGTGCGAAAGAAATATCCTGTCGCCCTCAAACGCCTTGACAACAGCCTTTATGTCCATTCCGACAGCAAATCTGTCCGAGGGGTGAGAAATTCTCGAAACCGATATAAGGTCGATAGGTATAAGCGACGGTATCCCGCACCCTATGTCCACAAAACAGCCGAATTGCTCCAGATGTGTGACACGTGCGGAAATTACATCACCGGCGTTCAGTTTGCGTATAAACTCGTCGCGGCAGCGCTCCTGCGCGTTTCTTCTCGACAGTATCGCGCAGTCGTTTCCAAACTCGTCTTTTTGAATTGACTGCACCGTAAAGCATACGGGCTTGTTTACTCTTGAAATCAGGGCAATGTCCTTAGTTGAGCCGTCAGAAATCCCTATAGCGCCCTCTTCGCGCGGGATAATACCGCGAATGTTTCCCAAATCAACAATAAGGTTGTGACGGCTGTCGCAGATAACACACGGCGCTTCAACAATATCCCCCGTCTTTATGCAGTTATATATTGCGTCCCTTGTGGAAATACGGGCGAGATTTTCCGGCGTGTTTAATAGAAAGCCCTCAGGCATATACTCGGTCATTTTTTACCTCCGTCAAATAAATTCAGATAGTAATTTCTATGAATTTGACGGGCAATTTAGAACACGTCATGTCGGAAATAAAAAACCTAGCGGGTATGTATTATTGAGGGGAAAACCACCCTTGAAGTACTTCAAGCCAAAATAACTCGTCAATGTTTCGCTTTACCAAACCATGTTTTGATTTATGGAGCGGTTTCCTGCTCCTATGAACATTTCCTTTGCAACGTTTTTTGCCACTCGTAACTTGTTTGTAAGATTGACGATTTCAAAACTTGCGTTTTGAAATCGTCAATGTGGGGAAAACTCTTGTTTTCCCCACACCCTTTAGCGCTAAGCTTGCGCTTATGTGGGGACTCCGTCCCCACACCCCTGCCAGAGGGAAAACTTTTTTGAAAAAAAGTTTTCCCTCTGGACTCCTTTTCAAAAAACTTTATATCGCCAAC
>CANQOJ010000210.1 GCA_947625455.1 uncultured Clostridia bacterium
ATACCATAACTGACTACTGTACACTGAATATTGTCAACTGACAACAGGGGTTCAAGGGGAAAACTTTTTCAAAAGTTTTCCCCCTTGCTAAAACCACCTTGATATAGTGGAGGTATTATGAAACTTCCGAAATCGATTATTGAGATAATAGAGTACCTTGAAAGAGAGGGATTTGAGGCGTATGTGGTTGGCGGGTGTGTACGCGACAGCATAATGGGGCTTGTGGCGCACGACTATGACATTGCGACGTCTGCGCTTCCTGTTGAAACGAAGCGTGTGTTCAGTTTTTGCAAGGTTGTTGAAACGGGCATTAAGCACGGCACTGTGACGGTTTTATACAAGGGGAGCTGTGTTGAGATAACGACGTTTCGCGTTGACGGCGACTATACTGACGGCAGGCACCCCGAAAGCGTTGACTTTTCAACAAGGCTGTCTGACGACCTGTCACGGCGTGATTTTACGATAAACGGGATTGCTTACAACCCGAAAAGCGGATTTTCCGATCCGTTTTACGGTGCAAGGGATATAACTCTGAGAACAATCCGCTGTATAGGAAACCCCGAAAAGCGGTTTTCGGAGGACGCTTTAAGGATACTGCGCGCGCTGAGATTTTCGGCGGTACTGGGGTTTGAAATTGAGCCGAAAACAAAAGCAGCGCTGATTGCCGAGAAAAGCAGGATAAAACTCGTATCAAAAGAACGGATTTTCTCTGAACTTAAAAGGCTGATTTGCGGGAAGTATGTAAAGCGCGTGATGTTGGAGTATGGCGAGGTTTTTGCGGAGATTATACCCGAACTTTCTGCAGAAATAGGCTACGACCAAAACTCGAAGTACCATGACAGCACTCTTTACGAGCATACGGCAAGAGCCGTTGAAAATGCGCCGGAAGAGGTTTATATGCGCCTTGCGATGCTGTTTCATGACATAGGAAAACCGCAGTGCCGCTCGACAGATGAAAACGGCGAGTGTCATTACTACGGTCATGCGGAAATCAGCGCGAAAATTGCCGACAATATCCTGCGTGAACTGAAGTGCGACAACTCGCTCAGAGAACGGGTTTGCGGGATAATACGGCTTCACGATATGCCCATAGAACAAAGCGAAAAGTTCGTAAGGCGGCAGCTTTCAAAACGCGGGTACGAGATGTTCTGCGATATAATCAAGGCGGAAATTGCCGACAATTCGGCGAAAATCCCTGAGACGAAAAAGCGCATACCCATGCTTTTGGAAACGCTTGAACTTGCCGTGAAAATCAACAGCGAAAAGCCTTGCGTATCGCTTCATGCGCTTGCCGTCAACGGAAACGACCTAAAGGCATTTATCCCGCCGTCTGCGGTTATGGGCGAGATTTTATCAAAACTTCTTGACGAGGTTGTTGACGGAGTGATTGAAAACAAGAAAGATGTGCTGTTGACAAGGGCGCGCGAACTTTATGACAACAAATAAAACCCCTGTTTCATTAAACCGAAACGGGGTTTAAGTATATGAGAAGGAGAACCAAATATGATTTACACTATTACATTCAACCCCGCGATAGATTATGTCCTGCATGCGTCAGAAGTTAAGGCGGGCAACATAAACCGCGCCGACAGAGAGGAAATATATTTCGGCGGGAAAGGAATAAACGTTTCACTTATGCTTAGGGAACTTGGCGTGCAGTCAATTGCGCTCGGATTTGCAGCGGGATTTACGGGTACGGCAATAGAGGACGGACTGTCGCTTGCGGGGATTAAAACGGATTTTGTTCATCTTAAAAGCGGATTTACCCGTATAAACGTTAAGATTAAAACCAACGCCGAAACTGACATTAACGGCAGAGGACCGAACATTCCGAAAGACGCCGTAGACGAGTTGATGTACAAACTGAATGCGCTCAAAGACGGCGATACCGTCGTGCTTGCGGGGAGTATTCCGAAAAGCCTGCCCGACAATATTTACGAGAAAATCCTTGAGGAAATTTCGGACAGGAGGGTTAAAGCTGTCGTTGACGCGGAGAAAGATTTGCTGCTGAATACGCTGAAATACAAGCCGTTTCTGGTAAAGCCGAACAAATTTGAACTTGGCGAAATGTTCGGCGCTGAACTTCATACAAACGAAGAAATTGCCTTATATGCCGAAAAGCTTCGGGAAATGGGCGCAAGGAATGTGCTTGTGTCAATGGCGGGCGACGGCGCGCTGCTGATTGACGAGAACGGAAAAACACACATTTGCGGTGCGTGCAGGGGTGAAGTCAAAAACTCTGTCGGCGCGGGCGATTCAATGGTCGCGGGATTTATCGCGGGTTCAATAAACGGCGATTACGAATACGCGCTGAAACTCGGCGCAGCGGCAGGCGGCGCAACAGCATTTTCGGAGGGGTTGGCTAAGAAAAAGGAAATTCTGGCATTAGTTAATAAGTTGTAATTCCCCCTTTATGCTAAAATCCGCATGAAATTTCACGCGGATTTTTCTGAAAAGTTAATAAATATCGCAATTCGGCAGTTTTATTTTTAGCCGAGTTATATTATCTTCGCTGATTTCGTTATCTGATAAACTTAAATCTGTCAGCATACAAAGATTTTCAAGAGGCGTTATATCGCTGATTTTATTGCTGCACAGCCGCAGGCTTTTAAGTTTTACAAGATTTGAAAGCGGAGTTAAATCACTGATATGATTAACGCTAAGTTCCAGCTGTTCAAGATTTACAAACCCCGCAAGCAACGATATATCGCTTATTTTATTCTCCCCCAAATCAAGTTCGGTTAAATCAGAAAGCCCTGCAATCGGGGATATATCGCTTATCTTATTGTCGCCAAGATATAAAACCGTGAGTTTGTCAAGTTTTGCGGCAGGCGTTATGTCGCGTATATCATTATTGCTAAGCTGTAAATGCGTCAGCTTACCAAGCTTTGAAATCGGAGCTATATCGCTGATTTTACAACAGCTTAAATACAACTCTGTCAAATTATTCAGCTTTTCAAGAGCCGTTATATCGCTGATTTTGTTATTGACCAAATTTAGCAGCGTCAAACCAGCAAGATTTTCAAGCGGAGTTATGTCGCTTATAGAACTGTTCCATATGCTTAAATATGTAAGATTAACAAGTTTTCCGATTTCGGAAAGATCTTCATTTGTGACATTCCCGCCAAACAGTGATAATTCTGTCGTTGAGGCTATGTCGTACTCTTTGCCGCCGATTTTCGCAAAACCCATTGAGCCGCGATTTGCGGTGCTTGATGATTTACTGTTTTCATCATTGCGGTTGTTTTGGCTGTTGGTTGAGAATAATGCGGGTTCTGTTGATAGATTTTTTGCCGATTTCATTTTTGTCCTCCTAAAAAAATTGTTAATAAAAAATGCGCAGCCGAAACCGCGCACTTGTAAAAATGCTGGCTCCGATTGCTGCGACACAACTTTCGTTATTTTTTCACCCAAAAAAGGTACACGAAAAAGAGCGCACTTTTACCACAGTAAAGTGTACCTAAATCAGATGAAAAATATTCAGTTATGCCGCAAGATAATTGTAACATACCTTTCAAATTTTGTCAATACATTTTAAAAAATAATAAATCCGCACAAAATTTGCACGAACTCATGCCGGTTTAATTTTTATTTTGAGTAATATCAGGAGGTACTTATGAACGTATCAGTGTATTCAAGAGAAGATATCGAGCGTATTATAGCAAACGGTTCATTTCCCCGTAATACCGCAGTTATAAGCTTTTACGATCCTGCCGTAAGGCGTATTGACAAGGACCATGCCCGTTTGGATTACAGCGGAGTGTGCGATACGGTATTTTACAGTGAACTTGACGACCTTGACATTGACAGCCCGGAAAGCGAGGGTTACACATATCAGCTTGTATAAAAAGCCAAATTTCAGACTGTATAGAAAGCC
>CANQOJ010000211.1 GCA_947625455.1 uncultured Clostridia bacterium
TCCCGCTGTCGTCAAGCATATTTTCCAGAGCTTGCGTATCCCCACTGCTCCATGCTTTGTACAGCTCGCGCATTGCCGCAAGCTGTTCTTCATAAGGCGTTTCAGCCGCGTCTTTAAGCGCAAATGACTGAAGCTTAAGACTTTCCTCGGCGTTCATTTTATATTGCTCGTAAATGCTCTCAAACTCGAAGATTTCCTTGCCTTTCTTCATTGCGTATTCAATAACTTCTCTGTCCGTGCCGTTTTTGGTATAATACCCGCAGTCGCCCGCTATCTTGTTTGACAGCATTGAACTCCATACTGTCGGAAGGTATCTGTCGTATGCCGCATTATAAAGCCCCATTTCGGAAAAGAACGCTTTTATCTGCGCATAATCATCTCCGAGAATGTCGGCAGTTGTTCCCGATTTACATTCAAGCAGTTTCATGGCGTTGTTAATTTCGGCTTGATTTCTGTCAAGCGCGATAAGGTCAACTTCCACCGCCACTGTTTCACATTCGTCGATTGCCTTATAAATTTCTTCGGGATATTCAACGCCGTTTTCAGCCGCATGCATTGTACCAAGCAGATAAACAACGCCTCCCGTTTCCTCGTCATGTATTGTGAAAAACGGCGGTGTAACGGGCTTCGGCTCGTAATTAACCTCGCCGCACCCGCCCAATATGAACATACAAAAAACAGCGAGCGCGATTTTTTTGATTATCTTACCGCACGTCATAGCAATTCAGCTCTTTTCCTTCAAAATTCTTCCACAAAAACCGTCCGTTTTCGAGCGTCATATAACCGTTTTCGCTTCCGTTTTTCGGTATAGAAACCGATCCGGGGTTCATGTAAACATAGCTTTCGTGAACATTGCAGGCGGGGATATGCGTATGTCCGCACAGCAGTATGTCCTTAGGTTTAAGCGGCGGAAGATTTTCCTCGCTGAATTTATGCCCATGCGTCATAAACATCTCCGCTCCCTCGGCATTTATCAGCGCATATTCCGCAAGCACGGGGAATTTAAGCACCATCTGGTCAACCTCCGCTTCGCAGTTTCCCCTTACGCATAAAATATCGTTCTTTATGCCGTTGAGCATTTCAATGACAATCTTCGGCGCATATTCCCTCGGCAAATCGTTTCTAGGCCCGTGATACAGCAAATCCCCAAGCAATAATAGCCTGTCCGCTTTTTCGCTTTTGTATGCCTCAAGCATTTTCCCACACCAGTATGCCGAGCCGTGAATGTCGGACGCTACCATGATTTTCATATTTTACCCTCCGTATTCTTCAACAACCACCGCACAGCCTTTAACCGTTATCTGCGCGTATTCATCAGTAATTTCGTTGCTTACGCCGAGCGGATAGTTGCTTGTAAAAACGCGGTTTTCCGTTTGGTATTTAACACCGCTTTCGGTTATTTCGGCAGTATTTTCATACGCGAAAACCGAAAGATAGCCGTTAAAGCGCTTAATGCGCTTGGTTTCATTGAGGAGAATTTCAACCCGCTCGTTGTCTCCGTACATTTCCGCGTCAATCCCGCGTTTTTTTAGACCGTAGAGCATTTGAATATTCGCAAGCGTATGACCAAGCCTGCCGCCCACCGCGCACAAAAACCGCAAATGTTTAAATCCGCGTTCAACCGCAATATTCGCCGCCATAATCGTATCGGTGTCGTCTTTTTCGGGAACACTTCTTATGCACTCGACATTTTCGGGAACATCACACTCCGCGCTGTCAAAATCCCCAACGCATAAATCGGGAACAATCCCCGCTTTCAGCGCGTAGTCAATACCTCTGTCCGCCGTTATAACAAAACCGCTTACAAGGCTGCCGTTAAAGCTATTGCACGGCGCTCCGCATATTATCGTACAGTCAGCGTTCAATATGTTCAACCTTTCTTGTTTTAATTCAGTATTATACCATAAATTCGCAAGAATTTATGGTATAATTTGCCGATATGCGCGGAGCAAAATTTTGAAAAAAATTTTGCGAATGCGCAAGGCATTAAAATCAATAATAATCGCTTGCGATTATTATACCATAAAATTCGTAAGAATTTAAGTCCAAACTCGCTATAAACAGGAAATGTTGTTTGTACCGCAGGGCAACAAACGCGCTTTTCCTCTCAAACCACGTCCGGGCGCTCCGGGGTGCAGCCACGGCTTTGGCGAAGCGGAGAAGTTGTCCGAATAAGCGAAGCGCTGTTCCCGCTTCGCCAAAGCCACGCGCAGCGCGCGTCAAATTCGCTTCGCGAATTTGAGTGGCTGCACCCCGGAGCGCGCCGTATCAGGCGCGCGTTGAAAAGGAAAGGTTGCTTTAAACCATACGGTTCAAACGCGCTCTAAACAGGAATATCACGTTTGAATTAAACTCTAACCTCTAACTTCTAAACGCGCCCAGTAGTTTTTCTATAATCTGCTAATTGCTATTCATTATTATACCACAACTTCCCCCGAATTGTCAACAATTACCTATAAATAAAAAAGCGGACTGCCCGAAAGGACAGTCCAAATAAAAAAGGGAGCGGGATTATTCACAGATTACAGACTGCATTTAACTGTAATCTGTAATCTGTTTTAAACATTGTACAAAAGCTCGTCATATGTCGGATAAGGCCAGTATTCCTCGCCGACAATGGTTTCAAGCTCGTCTGCGACAGCCCTCAGCGACTGCATTGCGCTGAACACTTCGTCATGATAGCAGCGCGCTTTCTCTTCTTCGCCCTCAACAGCCTGCGCCTTGACTACAACATCCGACAGCGCATAAGCCTTTTCTGAAAGGGCAGAGGTGAGGTCGTTGACTTTCTTCGCGATTTCCGTTTCAACTTTTGGCTCAATACCCAGCGCCTTTTTGCTCTGCGCAATATCGCAGACGTCTTTTGCAAATTTCATGACTGCGGGCAGAATTTCGGTCTTTGCCATATCCGCGGCGGTCATTGCCTCTATGTTGATAACTTTGGAGTAGTTTTCAAAAAGTATCTCCTGTCTGGAGTGAAGTTCAACTTCGCTGTAAACGCCGAATTTCTTGAACAGTGCAACATTCTTCGGCGCTGTAATGCACGCAACAGCGTCTACCGTTGACTTAAGGTTTGGAAGTCCGCGCTTTTCTGCTTCAACAGGCCACTCGCTGCCATAGCCGTTGCCGTTGAAGATAACTCTCTTGTGTTCTCTTATCGTCTTTACAAGCAGGTCATGAAGCGCTTCGTTGAAATTCTGCGCGCCCTCAAGTTCATCTGCAAATTCTGTGAGCGAGTTGGCAACGATTGTGTTGAGTATAGTGTTAGGACCTGCAATATTAAGGTTAGAACCAACCATTCTGAACTCAAACTTGTTGCCCGTAAATGCAAACGGAGAAGTTCTGTTTCTGTCGGTGCTGTCTTTCGGGAAGTCGGGGAGAGATGAAACTCCGACATTGAACATCTGCTTGCCGTTGGAGGTGTATTCCTTGCCCTCAACAAGCGCGTCCACAACGCCCTGAAGTTCTTCTCCGAGGAAAATTGAGATTATAGCGGGAGGCGCTTCGTTTGCGCCAAGTCTGTGGTCGTTTCCGGGAGATGCAACCGACATTCTCAGCAAATCGGAATATTCGTCAACAGCCTTAATTATCGCCGCAAGAAACGTCAAAAACTGCGCGTTTTCCATAGGCGAGTTTCCGGGGTCAAGCAAATTCTGCCCGTCGTCAGTCGACAAACTCCAGTTGTCGTGCTTACCCGAACCGTTTATGCCCGCAAAAGGCTTTTCGTGAAGCAGGCAAACCATGCCGTGTTCAAGCGCAACCTTTTTCATCAGTTCCATGGTAAGTTGGTTCTGGTCGGTCGCAAGGTTTGCGGGAGCAAAGATAGGCGCGTTTTCGTGCTGTGCGGGAGCAACTTCGTTGTGCTTGGTTTTCGAGGTA
>CANQOJ010000212.1 GCA_947625455.1 uncultured Clostridia bacterium
TGCCTACGCTGTCCCATGTTAAGCTTCCGACGATGCCTGTGGGTTCGATGCCGTAGAGTTCTTGGAAACGCAGGACGGCGCGTTCGGTTTGTTCGCCGAAATATCCTGTGACTTCAACTATCGGTATTGCGGCGATATTCTGACCGACAACTCTTAAATACGTCTGAAACTCCCTTACATCATCATTCCGCATGCCGGGCGTGAGGTTATATCCGGGATAAAGCGCGGCAGTTGAACCCTCGTAACCCTCCGGGAGATTGTTCAAGATATTTCGGTAAATCTCGTTTATCAGCTGCCATGTGCGGAAATCAATAACACCGTCGGGATTTAATCCGTAAAAGCTTTCAAACGCTTTCACCTGGTTTTCCATCTGGCTGTTGAACACGCCGTTTGCGGGAACGGACGGTATTTCGGGATTGAAGTAGGCGATTACGTTCAGGAAATACTGAAGTATACGAACTCTTTCGCCCGTGTCGCCCCTCCTCAAAGGATCGCCGAAGATGTTCTGTGTCTCCTCGGCGGTAAGCCCCTCGCTTGAAAGTTCCGATAACCGCTTTACGGCTGTGAAGATGTACTTTATCTGATACCATGTGGACTTGTTGACAACGCCCGTCTGCGGAAGTCCGAAAACCCTCTGGAATGTCCGCACCGCTTCAACCGTGCTTTCGCCGTAAATTCCGTTTGCGGGAACAATTTTCGGTATCGCGGGATAGTTTGTGCCTATTCTGTTGAGTTCCGACTGTATTATTCTGACTTCATTCCCCGTTGAACCAAAACCGAACGGTGTTCCGGGATAACTCGGAATATTCGGAGAAATGGGGGCGTTGTACACAATGTCAATATCGTTTCCGTAATAGTACTGCAATATTTCATACGGCGTATATCCTCTGTTTGCAAGCGTGACCGTTCCCCACTGCGAAAGCCCCGCGCAGGTGACGGTTGTGCCGTTGCAGAACTGCGTGAACAATGGTTCAATGTTTCCTCTCCTGACAACATAGTTGTTGAATATCTCGTCAACAATATCGCTGATATTTGCGAAAATATCTCTGCCGTAAACAAATGCCTGGTCATACTGCGTTGATGACGTAATATCAAAATCATACCCGCGCGAGCGGTACCATTCGGTATAAACGCGGTTTAAGGCAAAGCTAACCTGCGCATAGATATTAGCTCGTATTGCGGCTTCGGGCCATGTCGGGAATATCTCGCTTGACGCAACGTTTTTGATATAATCGGGAAACGACACGGTGACATTTCGCGCGTTCTGATTTGGCGTTCCGAGATGAACTACAATGGTTTCGGGAACAAACGGCAGATTATCGGGCATTCATATTCCCCTCCCTTGCTGAATTTATAACGGGTATCATTGTCACCTGCTGAACTGAACTTACGCCGTCAAACACGGGAATTTCCTTAAGTTCAACATCTGCGTATCCCTCGCGGGTAACGGTCGCGTCATAAAGCGAAAACGGCTGTACGGTGTTTTCGGAATTTTGGGAAAGTTCGCTTGACGGTGCGGGCAGGGGTTCGGTTGTTGTGCGTCCGCTTTCGTCGGTTATAAGTGTGTAGAATGTGTGGGTATTGCCGTTGAAAACCTTGGTTACCTTGCAGACAGCGTTTTCAATGGGCAACGCTTCATGCGCCGTATAAACGCGGAAAAGTATTGTTCCCGTACCTCGGTTATTCCTCTCGAAATCTTCAAGGCTGTCATATTTAGGCTCGGTGAAATTCGAGATATCGGACTTACTGCCGTTTTGCTGATTTACGTCGTCGGGATTGTTGCGGGGTGTTCTCCCGTCCTCAAAGCTTCTTCCCGTAAGCTGTTCATTATAGTTTGTTCCGCTTATAGGCTGTTCGGTAAGGCGTTCGGCTTGTTCATTCGATACGGTTTCATTCGCGCCAAATTCCGTTCTCGGAGTTGTCGCAGAATTGTCGGTAACTCCGGATGTATTTTTGGTCGGGTAATTCTCGCTCGGAATGCTTTCGTCTGTTATCTGTTCACGGGTTTCGCTGAATGACGGAATATCGGTATAAGAGGGTTTGGCGCGGGAGTTGTTTTGCACATTCTCGGCTGTGATTTGAGGATTTTGCGCAGTATCGGCATTTTCCCTGTTAAAAATCAACGGCGTTTGATTTTCGCGAATGTCAATTATGTCATCATCAGTTGTTGTTTCATCATTCTTAACATCATATTTCACGTTTTCCTCGTCCTCTTCAGGCGGCACGGCAGTGTCAATGTTCTCCATTATCTCGTCGGGAACGTTCATCTGTTCAAGCTGTTTTTGTGCGTCCTCGGAAATGTAGCCTATAACGCTGGGCTTTTTTCGCTCGGAAACAGCGGGTTTTGGTTCAAAGTCGCCTTGACGTTCATAAACATTTGGTGTCGGGGTTTGTTCTTGAACGTCAGCGGAACTGTTTGCGCTTGGTTTCGGACTTTCTTGTTTCAAGACTTCGGGTTCATTTGTACTACTTGCTTTGCTGTATTCCAGAAGTTCCTTTTTATATCGTTCTATCATCTTTTTCATATCTTCCATAACATTACCTCCGTGTAAAATATTTCTTCTTAATACATATGCTTAAGATTTCAGTAAAATGCAGTTTGGTTGGAGTTATTCTTAAATAACAAATCATAAGGACAGACTGTATAAAAAGTACAATCTCAGACTGCCGAGAAAGCCTCAGATGCTAGGAAGCGTTGCAGCAACTAGCCTTTGTGGCTGTTCGCATTATGCGCTTGCGCGCAAAACGCTGCAACGCTGACGACGCAGATGAGGCTTTATCGACAGTCTGATAAGGAAAGGAGGGCTGACAAATGCGGAAAATAGTTTCTGTAAGGGAGTTTTTTGAAAAAAACAACAGGGTTCTTATCAAGTTCGGAAATGCTGTACTGAAAAAGCTTTCGGACGAAAATCTTATCACATCGCTTGCGGAGAAAGATCCCGAAAAACTCGCAAAGGTTTTCAAGCTTGTGTTTGAACTGATGAGCGAAAATACTCCCGACAGTACCGACGGCAAGCTTGCGGAACTTATCGGAATATACAATGACTTAGGAAAGGAGGACAGTGATGACAACGATTAAACTTTCTTTGAAACAGAGAGAAGTGCTGGAAATGCTGAAAAGCGGTAATATGAAGCGCATAAACATCTTTGAGGGAAGCGTCAGAAGCGGGAAAACGTACATATCCATGATAGTATGGGGGTTCTGGGTTGCGGGTTCGCCGAAAGACAAGGCTTATCTTATGTCGGGAAAGACCTTGCAGACATTGAAGCGGAATGTTCTCGAACCCATGCGCGAACTTTTCGGAAGTGCATTTTCGTACAATCTCTACAAGAAAGAGGGCAGGCTTTTCGGAAGAAAAGTTTATCTCGAAAGTTCAGCAAATGCGGACTCGGAGAACAAGCTGCGCGGAATGACGCTTATGGGGGCATACTGCGACGAGCTGACGTTATTTTCGGAGAGTTTTTTCACAATGCTTTTGTCAAGGCTTTCGGAAAGAGGCGCAAAGCTGTTTGCCACGACAAATCCCGATGATCCCGACCACTGGCTGAAGAAAAACTACATTGACAACAAAAACGCGGATTTGCTGTCCGTAAAGTTCAGACTTGAGGACAACGTTTTCCTGCCGAAAGAGTATATCCAACAGCTTCGCGCCGAATTTCACGGGGTGTTTTACGACCGATTTATACTCGGAAACTGGACAAAAGCCGAGGGCAGGATTTACAGCGGTTTTTCCTCAGATAACATAATCTCTGCGGATGAACTAAGCAGGAGACTAGGTGAAAAGCGGTTAATTCTGTCGGTGGTAGGGGTTGACTACGGCGGGAGCGGGAGCGCTTCGGCGTTTGCGCATGAAGGATTTGACGAGGAGTTTTCA
>CANQOJ010000213.1 GCA_947625455.1 uncultured Clostridia bacterium
CAATGTCGCCGCTTGCTCTCGGAACATCTCACGCGCCTACGGAGTCTATTGTAGCAACGTTTATGGGCACGGAGTACGACACGGGAATTGACCTTGCGGGGCTTGGCGAGATACGCGAGTATTTCATGGGATTGCGCAAGAAGTATATCGACAGCGGTCTGCTCGATCCGTCAATGCTTGCAACAAACACAAAAGCGCTTATTTACCAGGTACCGGGCGGAATGCTTTCAAACCTGCTCTCACAGCTTAAGCAGGCGGGCAAGGCTGACCAGCTCGAAGAGGTTTTAAAGGAAGTACCGCGCGTCCGTAAGGATTCGGGCTTCCCGCCGCTTGTTACGCCAACTTCTCAGATTGTCGGCACACAGGCTGTGTTCAACGTTATCACGGGCGAGCGTTACAAGACGGTAACAAAGGAGTTCAAGGGACTTGTAAAGGGCGAGTACGGAAAAACGCCTGTTGAGATTGATCCGGAGTTCAGAAAGAAGATACTCGGAAATGAAGAACCCATAACATGCCGTCCCGCGGACCAGCTTCAGCCTGAGTTTGAAACAATGAAAGAAGAAGCTAAGGAGTGGTGCGACGGTTCGTCGGTTGAGGATATCCTCACATATGCCATGTTCCCAAAGGTTGCGCCGAAGTTCTTTGAAACAAGACGCGACAAACAGCTCGGCATCGACGCAGCGCACGCCGATAAGCAAAACAAGGTGCATCCCGTGTAGTCAGTTGACAGTGAAGAGTGTACAGTATGCAGTAATCGGTATCACTTCGTGATTGATTTAGATTGTATTCATATTAAAAGAGCGTAATTCTACCGATAGAATTACGCTCTCCTTATTTAAAAACAATCTAATATTATCCGCGAAGCGGATACCATAACTGAATACTGTTCCTTGTCCACTGTATACTGCATCAAAAATCGTCATATTGCACAAAACAAAAGTTACAAATCAGTTACATTTGACGTCGTAAATTGAAAATTAGTTAAGTAAAAAGTGACAGTTGTGTGAAAATGTGATGAAATAACGGTTTAGCAAAATTTGAATTGCCTAAGTATAATTTAAGTTATAAAGTAAAAAATATAGCAAAATCAACAACAAGCTGAATTTGAAAACGTTTACCGGTGTTTGCGGGAAAAAATTTGCAAAAAAACACTTGAAAAAACGGTGAAAATATGTTAAACTAAGATTGTAAACGAGCAGCCCATAAAGGGTGAATTTGGCTCGGATTGCCTTACTGCACGTTCATAAGGAATGTGCCGGGGCTATAACATTTAGGAGGAAAAACCAATGAAGAAAAGAATATTGGCAGGAGTTTTAGCTTCTGCAGCTGCTCTTTCAGCAGTAGCTTTATCAGGCTGTGACGGCGAGGGTTCAAGCGGACCTCACAAACTGCCTGAAGCTGAACTTACAGATGACGATGATACCTTAACCATTTTGTCTTGGGAATCAAACAGCGATATGCAAGGTCTTATCGACTACTTCTGCGAGACAACAGGAACTCCCAAGGATAAGGTAGTTTGGGCAAAGGTCGGCGCATCAGGCGAAGATGCTCGTGACGGATATGATGATTATCTCCAGGGTTCGGGCGACGCAGACCTTATCTTCTGCGATGCTGAGTGGGCTGCAGTTTATCCGAACGATGAAAATGACTATCTGACTCCGCTTTCTTCTCTCGGACTTAGCGAGAGCGATTTCCCGAATGCTTATCCTTATACCATCAAGGTAGGTACAAACGAAGCCGGTCAGTTTGTAGGCGCTACTTGGCAGGCTACCTCGGGCGGATACCTTTACAGAGCAGATTATGCTGAACAGTATCTCGGAGTTAAGACTCCCGAAGAGATGCAGGCTCTTGTAAAAGACTGGGATACCTTTGAGCAGACAGCTGCAAAGCTTGCTGAACAGGGTGTTGCAATCTGCGCATCTGAGGGCGGTCTTTGGCAGATTATGCAGTGCCAGAGATCTTCTCAGTGGGTACAGGACGGCAAGCTCGTTGTAGACAGCTTCGCTACCGATTTTATCCAGAAGGCTAAGGATTATGCTGACAAGGGCTATATCACTAAGGAAACTCAATGGGAAGATCCTTGGTACAATGTAATCAGAGAGGGCAAGGCTCTCGGCGACTTCGCACCTACATGGGGCGTTCTCAACAACAGTACTTCTATCGCTGCAAACTTTGCAGGCGATGAAAAAGGCGTTCTCGGTCTCTGCGAAGGTCCTGCAAGCTGGTACTGGGGCGGCACATATATGGAAGTTTGCGCAAAGTGCAACTCCAAGAGCCTCGCTAAGAAGTGGATCGAAACATTCGCTATCAATGAAGAAACAATGATCGGCTACTCAAAGGCAAGCGGCGACCTTATGAACAACAAGAAGGCTATGGAAGAAGTTGTTAAGGATACTACTCTCACGAACCCCCTCTTTAAGGACGGTATCCACCAGTTCGGCGTACTCTACAAGACCGCTGACAAGATAAATCTTGTTGCTACAAAGTATGACTCTGTAATCAAGGGCGCATTCAATACCGCAGTTCAGGGTTACGCTATCAAGGGTACGTATGAAACTGTTGACGATGCTGTTAAGGCATTCAAGGACGAGGTTGCTCTTACCTACGGCGAAATCGTTTAATTTAAGTTAAACGGCTACGCTGTAAAATAGTGATTTTTTGCAATATACGCTTACGGGAGAAATCCCGTAAGCAGTATATTGATTTTTTTAACAAAAAAATATATACAAAAAATTTTTAACAGAAGGGGTGTTTTTATGGCAAAAGCGACGACAAACAAGCATAAGATAGTCAGCTATTCAAAATATGGCTATATCTTTATTGCGCCGTTTTTTATCATCTACGCTTTGTTTATGTTTTATCCTTTGATAAACACCATAAGACTGAGCTTTTTCGGAAACCAAGGTTACTCCATCAAGGGACTTAATAAGTTCGTAGGCTTGGAGAACTACGCTTACCTGCTTTTCGGCGGAGATAACACATTCGCGCAGTCTAACCATGATACGTTTATGATGTCTATAGGCAACACGTTTATCCTCTGGATAGGAAACTTCGTGGTTCAGCTTGTGCTTTCACTGCTCCTTGCGGTATGGTTTTCAGACGTCAGAATTAAAACTCCTGGCGCAGGCTTCTTCAAGGTAGTTATGTATATGCCGAACATTATCACGGCGGCGTCTGTTGCGGCTATCTTCTTGATGATCTTCAACGACAGCGGTTACGGTGCATTAAACTCCTTCCTTATGGGCGCAGGCATTACAAATGAACCTATAATGTTTGTAACAAACGCATGGTCGGCGCGAATAATTGTAATGGCGATACAGACGTGGATGTGGTTCGGAAACACCATGCTGCTATTGATGTCGGGCATTTTCGGAATTGATCCGTCAATTTACGAAGCTGCGGCAATTGACGGCTCAAGCGGACCGAATACATTCTTCAGAATTACAATGCCCATTCTGAAGCCTATCTTCATTTATGTCGTAATTACTTCTCTTATCGGCGGACTTCAGATGTTCGATATCCCGTATATGCTCCATATAGGACGTGCAAACAACATCAATCCTGCATTGAGAACTGTTGCGGTATATGTATACGAGAGATTTACCACAGGCGGCGTAAAGAACTACGGACTTTCTGCGGCAGCGTCTGTAATCCTCTTCATAATCACGCTTGTTCTCGGTATGGTCATAAACAAGTTCAATACCGATTCTACCGCGCCTAAGAAGAAACGTAAAAAGGGTTGAGAGGAGAGTGAATTATTATGGCAGATTCTTATAATCAGTCCAACAAGGCGTATAGGAGGAGTCTGATGACTCACTCTATAATCAGATAGATA
>CANQOJ010000214.1 GCA_947625455.1 uncultured Clostridia bacterium
CTTCGGAATAGCTGAAGCGTCCTATGCCCTCCGGATTTGTATAGTTTTTTTCAAGCATTGTATTACCACCTTTTTGCGGGCAAAAGCCTGTTGCTAAGACAGCAATTCGTACATCATGTACGCACTCTTTGTGAGATGCCGTCATAACATAATTATATCAAATAAAATTCCCCGTGTCAAGCGGGAAAAATTAAAACATAGATAAGAGAGTGAGATTTTGTGGAAACATTTGAGTATTTCAAGGATCTGGCAATTATAATAGTTGCCGCGAAGATATGCGGACTTATTGCGAAAAAGCTGAAAGCACCGCAGGTTGTTGGTCAGATAGCCGCGGGATTGCTGATAGGGCCGTCGGTTTTCGGCATAGTTCAACAGAGCGATTTCATAGGAATAATGGCGGAAATCGGAGTAGTGCTGTTGATGTTCTCGGCAGGACTTGAAACAAACTTAAGAGAACTTGTGAAAACAGGACCTGTCGCGCTGACAATCGCCTCGGCAGGCGTAGCGGTGCCGCTTGTGCTGGGCTGGCTTCTGTACAGTTTGTTCTTCGGTTTTGCGCCGTTTGGTTCTGACGAATTTTTCAAGGGCGTTTTTATCGGCACGATTATGACCGCAACTTCCGTCAGCATAACCGTTCAGACCTTGCGCGAACTTGGTCATTTGAAAAGCAAAATAGGAACGATAATCGTAAGTTCAGCGATAATTGACGACGTTATCGGAATTGTCGTGCTTACGTTTGTAATAGGCTTCCGTTCAACTGACGCAAAGCCTGTCGATGTGCTTATTAAGACCGTGCTGTTCATTGTATTCAGCATTGTCGTGGGATTTCTGGTATATCTGCTGTTCAAATTCCTCGACAAGCGTTCATTCCACCACAGAAGAATACCGATTTTCGGACTTGCACTGTGCTTTATTATGGCATTCTGCGCGGAGAAATTTTTCGGAATTGCCGACATAACGGGAGCATACGTCGCGGGAATTATCCTCTGCAATCTCCGTGACGCGGAGTATATTGCGGGTAAAATGGACATTTCAAGCTATATGCTTTTCGGACCTGTGTTCTTCGCAAGCATAGGATTAAAGACAACGTTTGACGGATTTACGCTTCAGCTTTTGTGGTTCTCGCTTGCGTTCGTTGTGGTTGCAATGGTGGCAAAGGTGATAGGCTGCGGGCTTATGGCGAAAGTGTGGAGATTAGGCTGGAAAGATTCGCTGAAAGTCGGCGTGGGAATGATGACAAGGGGAGAGGTTGCGCTTATCGTTTCGCAAAAGGGATTGTCGGTAGGTATGATGTCACCGCAGTACTTCACGTCAGTCATACTCCTGATTTTGTGCAGTTCGGTAATATCCCCCATTTTCCTAAAACTCCTCTACCACGGCGAGGATAAACCCGATCATAAGCACCCTGAGGGAATAAACTTCGATATCGACGAAACAAACGAGGTTTTCGCAGAGTATTGAGGCGGGGCGGTTTTAGCAAGGGGGAAAACTTTTGAAAAAGTTTTCCCCCTTGAACCCCTTTTCAAAACTTTCTATAACGGCTGGTGGTACAAAGGTTCTTTGACACCTAATATAAAAAGAGCGTTTAGTTTAAAGCAACGTTTAGCGTTCGGCAACGAACCGCCCGCTCCGCGGCGGCGAAACGCTGCTGACGCAGTAAGCATGTTTCTTCCAAAGGCTTACGGGTTTTGTTGTTCGGTGCTAGTCTTAAACCGTTGGAGTACATCTTTCGCAGGAATTTAAAATCACCGCCTTTGGAAGCAACATGCTTAGGCTCCGCCTTGGTTTCGCCGCCGCTGAGCGGGCTTCGGAATCAAAGAGCGTAACCCGCCGATAGGATTACGCTCTGATATGTTCAGAACAATCTAAATCGTCCACGAAGCGGACACCATAACTGTTTGCTTTCCACTGTCCATTGTATATTTTAACGCATTTAAAATCAAAAGCTCCTACCGAAACGGCAGGAGCTTATATTATTCAATTTTGTTTCAAGTATTACATCGGACCATACCTCGTCAATAAAATTCGTAGTCACCACAAATTTTACCGTGCATCGGAATCAACCCCTCAGTAAATTTTTCCTTTCCGTAACTTCAATGCGCACATTTTAATCACCTAATTCCCAAAGGAATTTTATATGTAAACGCCATTCAAGCGGTAGAAAAAGTCTGCGGACTGCCTAAGCAAAGGTTTTTTCATTATCGGGTAAGTCCCGTACCTTAATGGATTTTGCACTTTATTCCGTGCAAATCATCATCATCAATTCAACCTAAGCGGTCGGCGGAACACGAATCCGCAGACTGTTCAGAAAATCCGTCACTCATTTCCATTGGATTCGCTCCCTTTCTGCTTAAAGCTAAATTTTTTCGGCATTCACATCAGCGGATAAACTCACTTCAAAACAACTTACCTAAGCTATATACCCATAGCCGTTCAACTGCCCCTAACGTCAGCAACCCGATTGACTGAACCGCCATTCCTGAGGAAGATCCGCCGTCGCGGTCTGTCTTCCTTGTGATTATATAATAACATATTTTTTGTCAAAAGTCAATAGAAATTTTTAAATTTTATCTTGTGATTTTGTATATATTTTTGAATTTGCTTTTGTTCAATCTAATGATAATTTGTGTAAAACAGCTTGCAATCGCTGATTTTAAGAAATTTCCTATTGACACGGCAGTTCAAATGTTGTAAAATAATAATATCGGCGTTATTCGTTCAAGAAAATTCTGCGCCGAAGAGGCGGAGAAAAATATGGCAGAAAATAATGACGCATTTCTTGACGAAGAAGAGGGAATAATTGAACTTGAGGACGAAGAGGGAAACATTTCGAGATTTGAGTTCGTTGACAGGGCGGAATACAAAGGTACGGTGTACTACGCGCTTATTCCCGATAATTACGACGAGGACAAGGGTTCGGCTGAATTTGTCGTATTGAAACAGCAGGAAGCGGAAAACGGCGATGTTGTGCTGGCAACTGTTGATGATGACGATGAATACAACGAGGTTGGGGAAATGTTTCTGAAAAGATTTTCGGAATTGCCCGACCTTGATGACATTGACGAACTTGATGAGCTTGAGAGTGAAGATGATAAGTAAACGTCATAATTCCAAAACAATCTTAATACTTCATTAAACTCTTACATCTTCCTCTAACATCTTACTTCTAAAAAATACTGCCTTGCAGCGCGAATGTGTGCTGTTATAATCCCAACACATTGTAAAAGGGATTTCGGCTCCGACATCGGATTGCAGACCTCCTGTCCGTTTTTCGGGCAGTCGGCGGGAGCGTGAAAATGTCGGGCGATTTTACCCACCCTGCTATCCGCGGGTTTTATATTGCATCTTACGGCAAGGCGGTACAATTTAAAAACGAAATGCGGGAGAATACTGTTCTTCCGCATTTTACGTCAGTGTACAGCGGACAATGGACGCATTATCCGCTACGCGGAAAACGCTGTATACAGTTATGGTGTCCGCGCATTATGCCCTTCGGGCAAAACGCTACGCGGATAAATAATTAGATTGTGTTCATATTAAAAGAGCGTAAATCCCTCAACAGGTTTACGCTCCTTTATTTCAAAGCCCGCTTCACTGTCTGCGCTATTTTTCTATTATGGGTATAAAGTTCCCTGCCCTCAACAGATTTCCTTTGCAACGTATTTCGCCACTCGTCACTTGTTTGCAAGATTGCCGATTTCGAAACTTGCGTTTTGAAATCGGCAATGTGGGGAAAACTCTTGTTTTCCCCACACCCTTTAGCGCCTTTTTGCGTTGTT
>CANQOJ010000215.1 GCA_947625455.1 uncultured Clostridia bacterium
CGTATTTATTGGTAAGATGACTGCCCGCCGCCGCCATTACCGCGGGAGAAACGAAGTTCTCGCTTGCGATAAGCTCAAGATTGCGCTTCTGGCGCGCAAGTTCAAGCCCCATTGCGTCGGCAACTTCCTTGTCATACTGTCCGAGGAAACCGATAGTATCCACCAAATCGTTGTACATAAAATTCTCCTTTTTCAAGAAATTGAACGAGCAGTTATGCTCAAATCTCATAGAATAATTTTACCATAAAATCAGCCGTATTTCAACCGTTTTTTTAATTTTTTCGCAAAATCAGATAAATTCGGCAATTTTATCGCCCATTTCCGAGCAGGAAACAAGTTTCATGCCCTCGCTCATTATATCGCCCGTGCGGTAGCCTGCTTCAAGAACACTGTTTATTGCATTTTCAACAGCGTCCGCTTCCTTGTCCATTTTGAACGAATATCTTAACATCATTGCGGCGGAAAGTATTGTAGCAATCGGATTTGCCTTATTCTGCCCAGCTATATCGGGCGCTGAACCGCCGCTCGGCTCGTACAGTCCGAAACTTGTTTCGTTCATAGAAGCCGAAGCCAACATTCCTATTGAACCCGTTATCATTGACGCTTCGTCCGAAAGTATATCGCCGAACATATTTTCGGTCACCATAACGTCAAACTGCGCGGGATCTCTTACAAGCTGCATTGCCGAATTATCTACGAGCATATGTTCGAGAGTGACTTCGGGATAATCCTTTGCCACTTCCTCAACTACCTTTCTCCAAAGGCGGGAACTGTCCAAAACGTTTGCTTTGTCAACACTCGTTACTTTCTTCTTTCTCTGCATTGCCACTTCAAATGCCTTTTTAGCTATTCTGCGTATCTCGTTCTCGTCATATTTCAGCGTGTCTATAGCTGTCATAACGCCGTCTACTTCTTCAGTCTTTCTCTCGCCGAAATACAGTCCGCCCGTAAGTTCGCGCATGATAAGCATATCAAAGCCCTTGTCCGCTATTTCCTTTTTCAGCGGGCAAGCTTCTGAAAGCTGTTTATAAAGCAGGCACGGGCGAAGATTTGCGAAAAGACCAAGCGCCTTGCGAAGTCCTAAAAGACCTGCTTCAGGTCTGAGATTTGCGGGGAGTTTATACCAGGGAGATGTGGTTGTGTTGCCTCCGATTGAACCCATTAACACCGCGTCTGACGCTTTGCATCTTTCAATGGTTTCATCTGTCAGCGGCACGCCGTTTGCGTCTATTGAACAGCCGCCCATTAAAAGCTGTTCATAGTTGAACTTATGCCCGAATTTTACCGCAACTTTATCAAGGACTTTCATAGCTTCCGTTACAATTTCAGGTCCTATGCCGTCGCCTTTTATAACTGCAATATTCTTTTCCATTCAGAATTACCTCTTTTCATTTAGTTCTTCAAGGAAAATCGGCGGAACATTTTTTGTCAGCCACACGCCGTTTTCCGATAGCCAAAATTTATAACCCTGTCTTGACATCTCCCCCGTTTTAACCTTAAACACAACGCATTTTCCGTGCCTTGAACCAACTTTTACGGCGGTTTCGACATCTTTTGAAAGATGAACATACAGCCGCGACATAGGCTTAAGACCTTCTTTGCGTATGCTTTCACAAAACCGCTCGGCAGTTCCGTGATAAAGCGTTTCGGGAGGGATTTCTTCTTTAAGTTCGACGTCAACGTTTACAGAATGACCTTGATTAGCGCGGATTTTCGTTTTATCGTCATTAAAGGAGTATCTTCCCTTTTCGTCCGTGCGGACTATTTCCTCCAAGGTTTCCATATCAATTGAATAGCCGTCTGTGCGGTTAATGCCCTCTATAAGCTCACCAACATTCGCCCAACCGTTATGGTCAAGCGAAATGCCGATAGTTTCGGGTTTATGCCGCAGAATAAGTGCAATAAATTTACTTAGTTTAGTCAGGTCTTTCATAGTTAAAAATCAATAGTGTAAATTACCCTTGTAACATTGTCAAACTTTCGGCTTACGGCGGTTTTCCGCTCAATAAAGCCGAATTTCTCATAAAATCTTCGCGCGGGCGCGTTAAGCTCGGCGGTATCAAGTACGGCGCTCTTGTAACCATTGCCGCGCATTTTCCGAAGCGTATGCGAGAGCAGCTTTTTGCCCATGCCCTTTCGCTGCCACTTTGGAGCAACATACAACAGCATTATCTCCGCATACCCCTCAAACGGCTTTTCGGTGCAGGTCTGCGCCGCGCACACCGCAGCAATTTCGCTGTCCACAAGAAGCACAAACACGTCACGTCCGCTCTTAATAAGTTCCGTAAAACTTCTGCGGCGGTATTCACCCGTGTAGGCGGCAATCTGCTCCGACGAGAAAATCTCCTTATAGCTTGTCTGCCATGCGCTGTCTACAACCTGTGCCATTTCCTCAACATCGCGAAACTCGGCGGGTCTGATGTCAATTCTCATTTTTTAAGAGAATTAAGCAGTCCGCCCTTGTTTATAATGTCCTTTATAAATTCGGGGAACGGCAAAGCCTGATATGTCTTGTTTTTGGTGATATTCGTGATAACACCGCTGTCGAAGTCAATCTCATCCTCGTTTCCCGCTTCAATATCCTTTGCCGCTTCGTCACATTCGAGGATAGGCAGACCGATGTTTATAGAGTTGCGGTAGAATATTCTCGCAAAAGTTGAAGCAATAACGCAGCTTATGCCGCTTGCCTTTATCGCAATAGGCGCGTGCTCTCGTGAACTTCCGCAGCCGAAATTCATATTCGCAACGATTATGTCGCCTTCCTTTACATTCTTCACAAAGTTCTTGTCAATATCCTCCATACAGTGAGCGGCAAGCTCTTTGTGGTCGGATGTGTTGAGATAACGCGCGGGGATAATTACGTCCGTGTCAACGTTATCGCCGTATTTATGTACAATTCCGTGTGCTTTCATTTCTATTCTCCTTATATTTCAAAATCAACGCATTTTCTTTCAGCCGTAAACGGTCTGACATAACCGTCGGCAACTTTAACGTGTTTGGGGTGGACTGAATACGCTTTCAGCGCGTTAAAATCAGCAAACGTGCTGTCGAGCATAAGGTCGCCGTTTGATGTAGGCAGCATGTCGGTGATTACCTTTATATCCAAAAGCCCGTCAATCTTCCCCTTAAGGCTCTCTAAACCCTCTTTTATCGCCATTTTGCGCTCGGCTTTTTCTGCTTCCGGCATTTCCTTTAAAGTCCAGATAATAACATGCTTTACCATTATTCAAACTCTCCCGAAATATAGCCCTTTATCGCGCTTGCCGCGGCAACAGCTGGGCTTGCAAGATAAACCTCTGATGAAGTGTCGCCCATTCTTCCGACAAAGTTGCGGTTTGTGGTGGAAACTGCTCTTTCATTCGGCGCGAGTATTCCCATATGACCGCCGAGGCACGGACCGCAGGTCGGCGCTGAAACTACCATTCCCGCCTCAACAAACGTTTCGAGCAGACCGTTTTTAAGCGCTTCGAGATAAATCTTCTGCGTTGCGGGGATAACAATAGCGCGGACGCCCTTTGCTACTTTCTTTCCCTTTACTATCTTTGCCGCAGTTTCAAGGTCGCTGTATCTTCCGTTTGTACAGGAGCCTATAACGACCTGGTCTATCTTGATGTTCAGCTTTTCCGCTTCATCAATCGTCTTTGTATTTTCGGGCAGATGCGGGAAAGAAACCGTAGGCTTTACGGTGCTTAAGTCAATGTCGATAACGCGGCTGTATTTAGCGTCTGCGTCAGCTTTGAATATTTCGGGAGTACGGTCTGTCCTCTCCTTTATGTA
>CANQOJ010000216.1 GCA_947625455.1 uncultured Clostridia bacterium
CATAGCGATCACATTCTTGGAATCAATCAAAAGCAGTTCGATCAATTCCTCTCTCGAAAGCTTTGATATCTCTTGATAGCGGTCGTAAGCGCTCTCTGATGATACGCGCAGCAGCCCGTAACTCTGCTGGGGAGTATCTTCGCGCGCTCGGTCATGAACTTGCGAAGCTTTGCTACGTCCTTATAGTCAATAAATTCAGCTCTGTCAGCGCAGAACTGGCAAACCTTGCGGTGCGGGCGCTTTGCTCCGCTGTGCATAGGCTTATCGTTTCTTTCAGCCATTTTCTTCTACCTCCTATGTGTAGATTTCATTTCATTTTCAATTGTCAGAATGGATAGTCCTCTTTGTCGGCAGACGAGAAATCAGCAGAGGCACTTGTGCCCTGTGAATTTCCGCTGCTCTCCTGCGCATTTTGATATGAACCGCGTTCCGGCGGGGGTTCGCCATATCCGGGAGCTTCGCGGGGCGCATAGCCTCCGTTTCCGCCGTTGGCTTTTTCTCCTGTGAAATAAACGTTATCCGTAACGATCTCGTACCATGTCGCGTTGTTGCCGTTTTTGTCGACATACTGCGAAACCTGCATTTCGCCCTCAATCAGTATCATTCTGCCCTTGCCGAAAAATTTCGTAATAAACTCGGCAGTTCCGCGCCATGCAATAACATTAAAGAAGTCGGACTTCTTTTCCTCGCCTTTTTTCTGATAATTCCTGTCAACAGCTATACGAAACCTGCAAACCGAAACGCCCGTAGGGGTTGTTTTAAGTTCGGGATCGTTTACTAATCTGCCCATCATGATAACCTTATTCATGTTTACACCTCCGTCTGATTTCAGCCGTCCTGTCAGTGCGCAAGAACAACGAGTGAGCGCAGAACGCCGTCGGTAATGTTGATGATACGCTCAAGCTCTGCGGGGAAATCGGGCTTGCTCTCAAACTTATAGAGAACATAGTAGCCTTCGTCCTCGTAGTTTATCTCGTAAGCGAGCTTCTTCTTGCCCCATTCGTCAACGCTTGTAAGAGTGCCGTTGTTCTTGATAAGGTCGGAGAACTTGTTTACAGTCGACTTTATCTGTTCCTCGTCGTTTGTCTTAACCGACAGAACAACAACTGCCTCGTACTTTTCGCTTAACTTTGCCATAATATTTGCACCTCCTTATGGATTTTAATCCCGTGCCCCACGCACGAGAAAGGGGTTAACGCTTTCAGCGATTAACTTTGTAATTATAACATATTTTTTCATTTTTGTCAAGTATTTTTTCAGAGAAATTTTTCTTTTCTATCGCTGAAAGCAGTAGACAGTGTACAGTGTAAAGTATACAGCAAAGGTGTCCGCTTCGCGGACATTATCAGATTGTTTTTGAATTTAAGAGAGCGTAGGCAACCGGTTGCTTACGCTCTGATAATATCAAAACAATCTGAATACTATCCGCGAAGCGGATACATTTGCTGTATACTGTCCATTGTCCACTGTATACTGCACCGCGCATGGTCAGCAACAAACCTATTTTAACTTTATTGCCTTATATCTTCCAAATTTCGCGAGCATAACCCGCAATAGTCCTGTCCGAGCTGAATTTGCCTGCGCGTGTCATGTTAATAAAGCACTTTTTGATAAATTCGGGGTGGTTGAAATGGAAGTCGCTGTTTGCTTTCAGCTTCGCCTGAACGTAATTTTCAAGGTCTCCGAGAACATAGTAGTGGTCGGGTTTGTGCCATGACGCGCCGTCAAGCAAGGAGTAATACAGCTCTCTGAACACACCGCTTCCGCCGTCCGAGAATGTCCCGTCAATAAGTGTGTTCAATACTCTTGCAACTCTTGTGTTCTCCGAGTATATCTTGCGCGGGTCATAATTCGGCATAATCTGCTCCAAATCGGGCACTCTTGCGCCGAAAATGTAGTTGTTTTCCTCTCCCGCTTCTTCCGCAATCTCAACATTCGCGCCGTCATAAGTTCCGAGCGTCATTGTGCCGTTGAGCATAAACTTCATATTTCCCGTGCCAGACGCTTCCGTGCCTGCGGTTGAAATCTGCTCGGAAATATCCGCCGCCACAACAAGCTTTTCCGCATATGAAACGTTGTAATTCTGCACGAAAACAACCTTGAGCGCGCCGTTTATTGACTCGTCGTTGTTTACAAGATTTGCAATTTCGTTTATGAACTTGATTATAGCCTTTGCCCTTGCATAGCCGGGCGCTGATTTTGCGCCGAAAATAAACGTGGTCGGGGCGAAGTTTGCGATACTTCCGTCCTTTATTCCGAAGTAGATGTACAGTATGCTGAATGCGTTCATAAGCTGACGTTTATATTCGTGCAGGCGTTTTATCTGAATGTCAAACATACTGTTAGGATCAATTTTCGTGTTTTCCGTCCGCGCGATATGCTCGGCAAGGCGGCACTTGTTTTCATACTTTATGTCCGCGAAACGCTGAAGCACACTGCTGTCGTCGGCATATTTTCCGAGTTCTTTAAGGCGTTCAAGGTCGGTTATCCAGCTGTCGCCGCCCAGAAGTTCGGTTATCATAGCCGACAGCTTCGGATTGCACAGCGCAAGCCAGCGGCGCGGGGTTATGCCGTTTGTTTCGTTTAAGAAGCGTTCGGGATAAAGTTCATACCAGTCTTTGAGCGCGGTGTTTTTCAGAATGTCGGTGTGTATTTTCGCAACGCCGTTTACATGCGACGAGCAGTATATAGCCATTCTCGCCATATGCACCATTCCGTCCGAAATTATCTGCATGGTTTCGGTTTTCTCGCGGGAAATGCCCTTGCGGTACATATCGGAGATAAACGCTTCGTTTACGCGCAGAATAATGGCGTAAACTTCGGGCAGAAGTTCTTCGATAAGGTCGCTTCCCCATTTTTCAAGCGCTTCAGCCATAATGGTGTGGTTGGTGTAGTTGAAAGTCTTTTTGGATATTTCGAGCGCCTGTTCAAAGCTCATTCCGCGCGCGGTGAGGTTTCTGATAAGTTCGGGGATTGCGATAACGGGGTGAGTGTCGTTTAATTGAACAGCGTTGTATTCCGCAAATTCCGACAGCTGTCTGCCCGCCGACAAATGCTTTCTTATAAGGTCTTCCATAGACGCCGCGCTGAAGAAATACTCCTGTTTAAGACGCAGAAGCTTTCCGTTTCTGGTGTCGTCGTTGGGGTAGAGGGTGCGTGAAATGTTCTCGGCTTCAATTTCCCCTCTCGCCGCTTCAAAATAGTCCTGCCTGTTAAATGCGTCAAAGTCAAACGCGCAAAGCGGTTCAGCCTGCCATAGTCTTAACGTGCAGGCATAGTCGTTTTTATAGCCGAAAATCGGCATATCATACGGCACTGCCTTTACATCGCCCGTTGAGAAATGCACGGTAACGGTGTCATTTTCAACGCGCCTGCTCCACGGATCGCCGTATCTTGTCCAGTCGTCGGCATATTCTCTCTGAAAGCCGTTTTCAATGGTCTGTTTGAACAGTCCGTATTTATAGCGTATGCCGTAGCCCGTGAGCGGGAGTTTCAAAGCCGCCGCGCTGTCGAGAAAACAAGCCGCCAGCCTTCCCAGACCGCCGTTTCCGAGCGCCGCGTCCTCAATCTCCTCGAAATCGTTCAAATCGCCGCCTGCCTGCGCCAGAAGCTCTTTTGCGAAATCCACAAGCCCAAGGCACATGATGTTGTTGTACACCGCGCGCCCTACAAGAAACTCCGCAGAGAGATAGCTAGCCCCTCTGCCTGCGGGACGGCTGTAATTCATCATCGGCACAGCCTGTCGCATAATCGCTTTTCCCAGGGCATTGTGAAGC
>CANQOJ010000217.1 GCA_947625455.1 uncultured Clostridia bacterium
CGTCGATAGTATTCTTTACCCGTCCCAAAGCAGGGCGCGGGAGCAAGAGTTCTAGGACCTATGAAGATAGGCGACAACTCCAAAATCGCGGCAAACGCCGTTGTGCTTCATGAAGTACCGCCAAACTGCACGGCGGTGGGCGTACCCGCAAGGGTTGTTAAGATGAACGGCGTAAGAGTTTCAAACAGCGACCTTGACCAGATACATATTCCCGATCCTGTTTCCGAAATCATGTGTAAACATCTTATGTACATTGAAAAACTCGAAAAGCAGGTAGAGGAACTTAAAACGGAAATTGACGAACTAAAAAGCAATCAAGATAAAGGAGAACAACATGAAAATCTATAACACCATGACGCGTAAAAAGGAAGAATTAAAGCCCATAACCGAAGGCACCGTGAAAATTTATTGCTGCGGCCCTACGGTATACAACCTTATCCACATAGGAAACGCCCGCGCGCTGTGCGTATTTGACGCGCTGAGACGTTATCTGGAGTACAGGGGATATAAGGTGTTTTATGTTCAGAACTTCACTGATGTTGACGATAAGATAATAAAGAAAGCAAACGAAACGGGAAAAACCTCTCTTGAAGTTTCCGAAAACGCTATAAAGGAGTATTTCATTGACGCAGAGGGTTTGAACGTCCGCAAAGCTGATGTTCACCCGAAAGTTACCGAGAATATGGACATCATAATCGACATTGTAAAAACGCTTGTTGAAAAAGGCTACGCATATGAAGCTGACGGAGACGTTTACTTTGAAACGTCAAAGTTTCCCGAATACGGAAAACTTTCGCATCAGCCGTTAGAGGATTTGCAGGCGGGCGCGCGCATTGAAGTCGGAGAGAAAAAGCGCGATCCTATGGATTTTGCGGTGTGGAAAGCGGCAAAGCCGGGTGAACCGTACTGGGATTCGCCTTTCGGAAAGGGCAGACCGGGCTGGCATATTGAATGTTCGGCGATGTCAAGGCATTATATCGGCGATACTATCGACATTCACGGCGGCGGCGCCGACCTTATCTTCCCACATCACGAAAACGAAATTGCGCAGAGTGAGTGCGCAACAGGCTGTAAGCTTGCAAACATCTGGATGCATAACGGCATGCTGAATGTTGACAACAAGAAAATGTCGAAATCTGCGGGCAACTTCTTCCTTGTGCGTGATATGGCAAAGGAGTTCGGTTATGAACCCATACGCTTTATGCTGTTGTCAGTTCATTACAGAAGCCAGCTGAACTACACGACCGAGGTTATCGAAAGCTGTAAATCTGCGCTTGCAAGGCTGTACAACTGCCGTGAACTTATGGAGCGCATTATGCCGACGGCAAAGGACGGCGAAGCTTCCGAACAGACGAAAACCGACGTGCAGACGGCAAAAACCGACTTTATAACCGCGCTTGACGACGATTTCAACACCGCGGACGCAATCGCCGCGATATTTGAACTTGTGAGAAAAATCAACACGGCGTTGTCGGGCGAAAATATCACAAAAGAAGATGTGAAAATTTATCTTGATGAATTTAACTCATTGACAAATGTGCTTGGTTTGTTGTATAATAAGAAAGAGGACGAAATTCCCGAAGAGATAAAGGCGTTGGCTGAACAGCGGGCAAATGCGAGAAAAGAAAAGAACTTCGCGCTTGCCGATGAACTCAGGAACAAAATAACCTCAATGGGCTATATCGTTGAAGAAACGAAACAGGGAACGGTTATAAAAAAGGCTTGACAGATATTGTAAAGAACAGGAGAGAAAAACAGTGAAGATAAGAAAAATATTGACAATAGGCATGTTGTGCGCGGGATTGCTTTTGACGGGGTGCAGTGAAAATACCGAAAATCCCGACAGCAATTCGGGCGGAAATTCTCAGTCGGACGATTTTGATTATAAAATCAAGAGCGAAACTCCGAGAGTGATTGACGGGTTTAACGGCAATCTTCAGGACATCACTCTTAAAGCGGGCGACCTTATCGCGGAGTTTGAGATTGAGGGTTACGGCACGATAAAGGCGGTATTGTTCCCCGAAGCCGCGCCGCTTGGAGTTGAAAACTTCAAGAAGCTTGCGGACGAGGGATTTTACAGCGGACTTAAGATACACCGCGTAATCAGTAGTTTTATGTTCCAGGGCGGTTCAACAAACGGCGACGGCACGGGCGGTGACGCGGCTGTAAACGGCGGTTCGTTCGGCATTGAAACAGCGCAGAACGCGCGTCATTTCTACGGCGCTTTGTGCTATGCAAACGCCGCAGGTCAGAACTCAACTCAGTTCTATATCGTCAACAACAAGGAATCCCAGGACCTTTCGGCGTTCGATTATGACGGATATGACGCAATAATCGAACAGGGGAAAGGGCTGATAAAATCTGCCCGTGAAGAGGGCGACACGTCATATGAAAACTACTGCATATACAAGACACAGTATTATCAGAACACGGTAGACTGGTTTAAGGCGGCGACAGATGAAATCACCGAAAAGTATAAAAAGGCAGGCGGCACGCCATCTCTTGACGGCAACTATACCGTTTTCGGACAGGTTTACGAGGGATTTGACGTTATAGATAAAATCTCGTCCGCAAGCGTTCAGGACAACGGAAGCGGCGAAATTTCAAAGCCTGTTGAGGATATTATAATCAAAAGCGTAAAGGTAACTTCTTACACGGGAGAAGCTGAAAATTCCGATTCTGCGGATAATGAAAGTTCTGAAAACTCGGCAAATTCAGCGGATTAAGAAAGGATTTGTGTATGAAACTGTTGAGAAGATTTACGGGATTGTTTCTGGCGATAGCGACAGCGGTAGGCTTGTGCGGGTGTTCGGGTACAACGCCCGGAAATATCGGAGAAATGACGTTTGTAAACGGCGACAAGATAGCTGAAATCAGCATTGAGGGGTACGGGGTAATAAAAGCAAAGCTGTTCCCCGAGTTAGCGCCTCTTGCCGTGGAGAATTTCATTGCGCTTGCCGATAAGGGGTATTATGACGGACTTAAGATACACAGAGTTGTTCCCGACTGCTGTATACAGGGCGGTTCATTAAACGGAGACGGCACGGGCGGAAAAGCGGCTGTTGAGGACGGATCGTTTGGCGTTGAGGTAAGCGAAAATGCCCGCAATTTCTACGGCGCGCTGTGCTATGCACATAACGGCGACGGCGTAAACGGCGTGCAGTTTTACATTGTAAACAACAAAAAACCGCAGGATATTTCGCAGTACGATCCTGCGAAAATGCGCGAGAAAGCTGAACAATATAAGGAACTTGCCGACCAAGTTACAGAAGAAAACTCCGACATAAAGGACAAGTATACGCTTCAACAGATGTTTTACACAAACCTTGCGAATATGTTTGAAAAGGCAACGGACGAGGTTATTGAAAGGTATGCGACAGAGGGCGGTTATCCTTTCTGGGACGGCATATACACCGTTTTCGGACAGGTTTACGAGGGTTTTGATATAATAGACAAGATTTCCCAGGTCAAGCTTACAACCAACAATTCAGGGCAGATGACGCGCCCGAAAGAGGATATAATCATAACCTCTGTAAAGGTTTATGATTACGTTGAACCCGTACCCGAATCAACTTCAAGCTCCAAAAAGAAAAAGTGAACATAAACAAACCGCCGTGCAGATAAACACGGCGGTTCAGGCTGTCGATACTATCTGCGCTGTCAGCGTTATTCGTTCACAGAACAGTAAATTGTGACGCAAATTGATATATTTTCCTTGACAGTATGTAAAATAAGTGGTATAATATAAGTGAGGAAAGGGCGTGATTTCAG
>CANQOJ010000218.1 GCA_947625455.1 uncultured Clostridia bacterium
ATCGTAATACACCGTATCGGTATCACCGCGCTTGAATTTTATCCAGTCAAACGTGCCCTCCATTATCTGCATAAGCCCTCTTGCGCCGACATCCGAGCGCGCGCTTGGCTCAAATCCGCTTTCGGTCTTGATTACAGCGTAAACAAGATACTCGCTTATGTTGTTTTCTTTCGCGTATTTTTCAACATAACCCGAATACTTAAGCGGGTAGATTTCAAGCATTATCCTATTATATCCCCAAATGCCGCCGATTACCAGCAGTACAGCTGTAAGAAGCGTAATAACAATCAAAAAGGGCGCTTTGTTTTTTCGCTTTTTCTTTCTGTAAACGATATTATTCACCTTTTCTTATTTTCTTTGCAATTTCCGACGCCGATTTTTCAAGGTCGTCTAAGCTTTTATCGCTGTTTTCGATTATGAAATCCGAACGCTCGCGGAAAAATTTCTCGTCATGCTGTGCGGAAAGCCTTGCTTCAGCCATTTGTCTTGGAATATTGTCCCGCGCTACTATCCTGCTTATACACGTTTCATTACTTGCAACAACGCTTACAATATGACCGCATATAATATTCATCTTCGCCTCAAAAAGCAGCGGCGCGTCAAGAAGTATATTATTCCAACCGCAAGTCTTTATCAGGTTTATAACCGAAAAAGTTATCCTTGGTAAGATTATGTCCAGATATTTTCGGTTTTTTTCAGCATCAGTGAAAACAACCTCTGCCGTCCTTGCCCTGTCAAGTTTCCCGTCTTTTCCGATAAGATTTTCATCAAACTTTGCGCTTACTTCATTCAGAAAATCCTGTTCAGATGAAATCAGCCTTGCCAGCAAGTCGCAGTTTATCACATAATAATCTTCGAGCATAAATTCGCTTGAAACAGTTGATTTTCCCGCGCCGCTCATTCCCGTAAGTCCTACGATATTGATATTCGGAAGTCTAAGCATTTTATTCGTCAACCACCTTAAATCCCGCCGCTCTTATCAGCCTGTTGTAAACCGCAAGTCCTACGCCGCTTTTGTCGGGAATTTCGACATAGACTGTTTCAATATTGTTTTCATCTGCTTCTCTCAAAAGCCTGAACAGTCTCCGCGCTTGAATTTCAGCGGTTTCGCCGAAATTTATAAACCCTTTTCCGTAATCCCCGCGCGACAAAAACCATGCGTTTTCATCTTTCCTGCTTTCGCAGAATTTCACAAATTTCTCCGCTCTCAGTTTCACTATCCAAACATCTGCTTTCGGAGAATAGTGCTTGTATTTCATGCCGGGAGAAATAACGCGCTCGTCCTGCTTCGGCGCAGTTTCCACCGCCTTATCTATCTCGACCTCGGCAAACTCCGAAAGCATTTCCGCGGTAACTCCTCCCGGACGCAATATGTGTATTTTATCGCCGTTAAAGCATATCACCGTGCTTTCCACGCCTACCGTACATTCCCCGCCGTCGATTATAAGCGGAATTTTTCCGTTCATATCCTCAAAAACGTGACGCGCGGAGGTTGGACTGGGCTTGCCCGAAAGATTTGCGGAGGGCGCGGCAAGCGGAAACCCGCATTTTTCTATAACCGCTCTCGCCGCGTCATTTGCGGGCATTCTCACGGCAACCGTTGAAAGTCCTCCGCTTGTAACGCCGGGAATAACGTCCGTTTTATCAAAAATCATTGTGAGCGGACCTGCCCAGAAACGCTCTGCAAGTTTTTGAGCCAGCTTTGGTACATCAACGACAAGAGGTTTTATCATCTCAAAGTTGCTTATATGAACGATAAGAGGATTGTCCTGCGGTCTGCCCTTTGCGGTGAAAATGCTTTTGACCGCGTTTTCATCAAGCGCGTTTGCAGCAAGTCCGTAGACAGTTTCCGTAGGTATCGCGGCAATACCGCCGTTTTTCAATATTTGGGCGGCTTCTCTCACGCTTTCTTCACAAAACGGCTCGATTTTTGTAAACATATTTTCACCTCTCGACCGTTAAATTCAAGATTCGCTTTTCGCAAGCAAAGCCGTTTTTTCCGCAAGCCTCAGCGCGTCGAATATCTCGTCGCACCCGCCGTTCATCATATCATCAAGCTTGTACAGCGTAAGACCTATCCTGTGGTCTGTAACGCGCGACTGCGGGAAATTGTAGGTTCTTATTCTTTCAGAGCGGTCGCCTGTTCCTACCTGAACGCGGCGCTCCTCCGCTATCGCGCTGTCGCGTGCGGTGCGTTCAGCTTCGTAAAGCCTGCTGTACAGCATTTTAAGCGCCTTTTCCTTGTTTTTCATCTGTGAGCGTTCTTCCTGACACTCAACAACCGTGCCCGTGGGATTATGGATAATTCTGACAGCTGACTCGGTTTTGTTTATATGCTGACCGCCCGCGCCGCTTGAACGGTATGTCTGTATGGTAAGGTCTGCGGGATTTATATTAACGTCAACCTCTTCAACTTCGGGCAAAACCGCTACGGTAACGGTAGAAGTCTGTATTCTGCCCTGGCTTTCGGTTTCGGGAACGCGCTGAACGCGGTGTACTCCGCTTTCATACTTCATCTTTGCGTATACGCCCTCGCCCTCTATGCTGAACGATATTTCCTTATATCCGCCGAGTTCTGTGGGATTTCCGCCCAAAACCTCAATTTTCCACCCCTGCCGCGCGGCGTACATTGAATACATTCTGAACATTGAATTAGCGAACAGCGCCGCTTCTTCACCGCCTGCGCCCGCGCGTATCTCAACTATAACGCTCTTGTCGTCGTCGGGATCTCTCGGCAGAAGCATTATCTTCAGTTCTTCTTCAAGCTTTTCCGCAAGCGCCTTATTGTCCTCGTATTCGCTCTGCGCAAGTTCTCTTAACTCCTCGTCATTCCCCGCTTCCGAGAGTTCTTTCAAAGCGCTGTCTCTGTCATCTGACGCCTTTTTGTATCTTTTCCATTCCTCTATAAGCGGAGTGAGGTTTTTATATTCTTTCATAAGCTCCGAGTACAGCTTATTGTCAGAAACGACATTTGCGTCTGACAGTCTTGCGCTTATTTCTTCATAGCGCGAAATTATTAAATTCAACTTTTCCTGCATAAAACTCTCCGACCATTATTCGCCGCGCACCACGGTTTTTATGTTTTTCTCGCATTTATACCGCGCAATCATAAAGACATGACCGCACTTTTCACATTCAAGCCTGAAATCCGCGCCCACCCTCAGAACTTTCATTCTGTTGTTTTTGCAAGCGTGTTCCTTTTTCATAATAAGCACGTCGCCTACGCGAATATCCACACTGTTTCTTTCCTTTCAAAGCCCGTTTGCAAAGACGGCGCCTGAACTGACGCGCTTTGCCGTTTTTGGCTTTAGACTATTTTACATACATATTTAAATTATAGCACTTTTTTCTCTTTATTTCAAGATATATCTGAAATTTTTTGCTAATTTTAAAAAATTTGTAAAAAAATTTGAAAAAGCTATTGACAAATTGAATTTAATCTGCTATAATAATTAAGCTACATGGTTCACTAGCTCAGTCGGTAGAGCACCTGGCTTTTAATCAGGGTGTCCCGGGTTCGAATCCCGGGTGAATCACCAGCCGGTAAGATAACATTTCAAGCGTTAGTTTGAGATGTTGCCTTTTGGCTCAACTAAAAAATCCTTTTTGTAAAGAAACAGGATGTCATTATAGCATACAAGCGAATGAGCGCCCGTAGCTCAGCTGGATAGAGCAATAGCCTCCGACGCTATGTGTCGTGCGTTCGAATCGCATCGGGCGTACCA
>CANQOJ010000219.1 GCA_947625455.1 uncultured Clostridia bacterium
CCTTAAACCTCACGTTATCATAATCCAGCACGCCGTACCCTACAATGGCGTAACCGGGATCTATTCCTAAAATCCGCATTATGTGTAACTCTCGTTGTCGGTTACGTAATGCCTTACACGAAGCGGTATTCCGAGCTTTTCGGAAATTTTCTCACACTCCGCGATTTCGTCCTTTGAAATCACGTCAACAACCGTAAATCCCGTTTTAATGCCGAGTTTTTTCATATCCTCCGCGAATTTCAGCATTTCATCAAATGCTCCCGCCGATATATTTTCATTCGGACGCGTAACCTCGTTATAGCGCTTTGCATTCGGCGCGTTCAGCGAAATAGAAACCGAATCAATAACACCCTTGAATTGCCCTATATCAAAGCCTTTGTGAATTAACCTCACAAGACCGTTTGTGTTAAGTCTGATTTTCAAATCGGAATTTGACTTTATATATTCCGCTGTTTTCAAAAGCATATCAGCCCTTACAGTCGGTTCGCCGTATCCGCAGAAAACCGCCTCGGTCATTCCCGCTTTGTCGTAGTTGTCAAAAGCGCTTGTTATCTCCTCAAATGTCGGTTCATGTTCAAGCCACAGGCTGTCGTTATCCGTAATGCTGTCGCCGTTTTTCCTTATGCAGAAAACGCAGTCGCACGGACAGCCGTTTGTGATGTTTATATACAGCTTGCCCTCGAATTTGTAAAATATTGTCATTTTTTACCCTCTTTTTCTATTTAAACTCAACTTTTATTATACCATATATTGCTGTTTTTGTCAACATTAAAACAACGCCGACAACGCAGATAAGAATTTCCTGACAATACGGATATTGAACTCGGAAAACTCAATCATCATTAAAGTTGCTGTCGGTTGATTTTTCGGTTTGTGATTTTTTGAGTTCATCTATTTTCTCGTCAAATCCCGAAAGCGCCTCAAATGACAAAAACTGAACTGCGCGGTCGAGTTTTTCGTTAGCGTCGGACTTAGGACGCTGTTTAAATATGATTTCATCTTTGATAGTCTTTTCCACTTTTTACCTCTCTATTTTCTAGTCAGTTTGAGTAATTTATGCCTTTTGCCTATAATTATTATACAATATAAATGCATAAAATTCAAGGGCTTTATTTTTTTGTAAAAAAATAAAAAAACTATTGACAAGCAGGGTAAAATACTATATAATAAACTTACACGCGAATTTTTTACAAGATGTTGTGTGTTAAAGCAAAAAACGAAAGCAAACGAATAGGAGAAAATACTACAATGGCAATGATTACAATGATTAAAAAGCGCGACGGACGCGAGGTGCCGTTTAATATCGAAAAAATCGCAAAGGCTATCTATAAGGCTGCGGAGTCGGTAGGCGGACGCGATTATTCAGAAGCTATGAAGCTTGCGGATATGGTCTGCCAGAAGATTTCGGAAACTATCATAGGCAGAGTGCCGTCTGTTGAAGAAGTACAGGATATTGTGGAAAAGGTGCTTATTGAAACAGGTCATGCGAAAACCGCCAAATCGTATATCCTCTACCGCGCTGACAGAACAAGAACGCGCGAAATGAACACAAAGCTTATGGAGATATACAAAAACCTCACGTTTAAATCGGCGGGCGACCTTGATTTAAAGCGCGAAAACGCAAATATTGACGGCGATACCGCTATGGGTACTATGCTTAAGTACGGAAGCGAGGGCGCAAAGCACTTTAACGAACTTTATGTCCTTAAATCCGAACATTCCGACGCGCATATCAACGGCGATATACATATTCATGACCTTGATTTCCTTACACTTACGACAACTTGCTGTCAGATTGACCTGCAAAAGCTGTTTCACAACGGATTTTCAACAGGTCACGGCTTTCTGCGCGAACCGAACGACATTTCAAGCTATGCGGCGCTGGCGTGTATTGCCATTCAGTCCAACCAGAATGACCAGCACGGCGGGCAAAGCGTGCCTAACTTTGACTACGCTATGGCTGACGGCGTGAGAAAGACTTTCCGCAGGCTGTACACCGCAAACCTTGCAAAGGGAATCTGGTATACCTACGGCGGGGATTATGACGAAATTCTGGAAAAGCTTAAAACAACGGCAAATGATGTTTTTGAGGAAACAGGGCTGTACCCCAGACTTGAGGATAACTATGACTACAAGTCCAAGGAATGGGATATGATTGCGTCAGGCTACGGCGATAAGTTTGCGCAATTGCAGGACGAAGCAGAAAGGCTTGCGGGAATTGAAACCAACAGGGCTACTTTCCAGGCAATGGAAGCTTTAATTCACAACCTTAATACCATGAACTCGCGTGCGGGCGCGCAAAACCCGTTTTCGTCCATAAACTACGGCACTGATACCTCGGCTGAGGGGCGTATGATAACAAAAAACGTCCTGCTTGCCGAAGAAGCGGGACTTGGAAACGGCGAAACGCCTATCTTCCCTATCCATATATTTAAAGTCAAGGACGGCGTGAATTTCAACGAAGGCGATCCCAACTACGATTTGTTCAAACTTGCTATGCGCGTTTCGGCAAAGAGAATGTTCCCGAATTTCAGCTTTATTGACGCGCCGTTCAATCTTCAGTATTACAAAGAGGGCGACTGCAATACCGAAATTGCTTATATGGGCTGCAGGACGAGAGTTATCGCAAACAATCACGACAAATCGCGCGAAATAGTTACGGGGCGCGGAAATCTGTCGTTTACAACTATCAATCTGCCGAGGCTCGGAATTGAGGCAAAGGGCGATATAAACAAGTTCTACAAAATGCTTGACGACAAAATGGACTTGGTATTTGACCAGCTTCTTGACAGGCTTAAAATTCAGTCCAAAAAGCACGCTAAAAACTATCCTTTCCTTATGGGACAAGGCGTATGGATCGACAGCGAAACGCTGTCGGAAAATGACGAAGTGGGCGAAATACTTAAACACGGAAGCCTTTCAACAGGCTTTATAGGTCTTGCGGAAACGCTTGTTGCGCTTATAGGAAAACATCACGGAGAAAGCGAAGAAGCGCAGAAACTCGGACTAGAAATCATAACGCACATGCGTGAAAAGGCTGACAGAAAGAGCAAGGAAACAGGTCTTAACTTCACGCTTCTCGCAACGCCCGCCGAGGGACTTTCGGGACGCTTTATTGCGATTGACAAAAAGCGCTACGGCATAATCCCGGGAATTACTGACAAGGATTTCTACACAAACTCTTTCCATGTTCCCGTTTACTACAACATCAGCGCGTTTAAGAAAATAAAGCTTGAAGCGCCGTATCATGCGCTTACAAACGGCGGTCACATCAGCTATGTTGAACTTGACGGCGATCCGCTGAAAAACCTTGACGCATTTGAAAAGGTTGTTCGCTTTATGAAAGAACAAGGCATAGGCTACGGCGCGATAAATCACCCCATTGACAGAGATCCGTGCTGTGGATTTACGGGAATTATTGACGATGAATGTCCGTACTGCCACCGCAAGGACAGCGAGGTTGTAATTGACAGAGTTGAACGTCCGAAAAGATTTATGGTTTAAGGTTTAAACCGGACATATTAAGAATAAAATAACTTCAAAGCCTGTTTGCATAAATTACAAACAGGCTTGTGAATGAGTATAACAACGCCGTATAATTCGGCGTTTGGATTATTGTGTTCAGCATACAGCCGAACAGAAATCGAGGAATTATGAAATTAAAAATCGCGGGAACTGTAAGCGAATCAATCGTTGACGGTCCGGGAT